>JBBRBO010000002.1:0-134149 GCA_038205805.1 Desulfomonilales bacterium | reverse complement strand
TTCAGCACCTGGAACAGGAACTCAGGTCCACCAAGGAATACCTACAGACCACCATTGAAGAGCTGGAAACCGCCAACGAAGAACTCAACTCAACCAACGAGGAGTTGCAGTCGTCGAATGAGGAATTGCAAAGCACCAATGAGGAGTTGGAGACCTCCAAGGAAGAGTTGCAATCCATCAATGAGGAACTGACCACCGTAAACTCCGAACTCCATCAGAAAATCGAGGACCTGTCCAGGACCGGTAGCGATCTGAATAACCTGCTTACCAGCACGGAGATTGGAACGATATTCCTTGATACCAACCTGAACATTCGACGCTTCACTCCCGCTGCTACAGAAGTCCTCAGTCTCTTGCAGACCGATATTGGGCGTCCTGTTACCCACCTTGCCACGAATATGAACTACGACCGTCTATCTGAGGACGGTAGGGAAGTGCTCAAGCAACTGGTACCGAAAGAGATGGAGGTCCAGACCAAAGGCGGTCGCTGGTTCACCATGCGTATACTCCCGTACCGAACCATTGAAAACGTGATCGACGGCATTGTGGTTACCTTCGTGGAGATGACTCAGCTTAAGGAAATCGAGGAAAAGCTGCGGCAGGAAATCGTCCAACGAGAAAGAGCGCAGCAAGAGACTCAGAAAGCCCTCGACTACTCGGTGAGCATTGTAAACACGGTACGGGAACCCTTGGTGGTAATGGATGGAGATCTGCGTGTGGTCTCCGTCAACCGCTCATTTTGCCGTACGTTCCGGGTAACGCCGGAGGAGACGCAAGGGAAACTTCTCTATGACCTGGGGAATCGGCAATGGGATATTCCCAGGTTACGTGAACTCTTGGAGGAGATTTTGCCGACGAAGACGGAAGTAAGCGATTACGAGATTGATCATGTCTTCCCGGAGATCGGGCACAAGACCATGATTCTGAATGCCCGTCAGATGGCTCACAAAGAGGGAGGAGAAGAAAAGAAACTTATCCTCCTTGCTATTGAGGACTGAACCGGTCAGGCTCAAGACCGCAAAGTTTAGCAGCGGTTGGGCAATGCCCTCCAACATAGGGTGAAGGAGACAACTTCTAAGGTGAAAGTCTTGACCACCCCACTGATAAGGCTGTTCGGCGGCTTTTTTCGACGAGACAGGTCTTTACTGGCCTTTCGGCTGGTATCGTTTCCCGGATAAGGGAACAAGAGGAGATGGGAGATGGCGGATGAGAAGAATTCCGAGGGTAAGATTTCCGGGTTAAGAACCCGTGCGGAAGAGACCCTAAGCAGCAGGCAATTCGACAAGGAAGAGGTTTCCGCTCTCTCCCCGGAGGAGATCCAACGGCTGGTTCATGAGTTGCGGGTCCACCAGATCGAGCTTGAGATGCAGAATGAGGACTTGCGACAGGCTCAGGTCAATCTGGAGGAGTTGAAGGACAGGTACCTGGACCTCTACGACTTTGCTCCCGTGGGCTACCTGACGCTGAACGATAAAGGGTTCATTCTGGAAGCCAACCTCACGGCGGTCCGACTCTTAGGTGAAGAGAGACAGAACTTGATCGAGACGTTCTTCTCCCGCTTTGTGAGTCAAGAGGACGGTGATACCTTCCACCTACATCTCCAGCAAGCCCTTGAGACTCAATCCAAGCAGACCTGCGAAATTAAGTTGGTAAGAAAGGACGGCACTGACTTTTATGCTCAAATCGAGTCCGTTGCGGTACAAGACGAAAGCGGGCAATTCAACAGGTGGCGAACAATCGTATTAGACATCTCCGAGCGCAAGAGGGTAGAGGAGTCATTACACGAGGCCTACGAATTTCGCGACACCCTCATGAACGCCATTCCAGCTCCCCTGTTCTACAAGGATACAGATGGTCGCTACATCGGCTTTAACAAGTCGTTCGAGAAGTTCTACGGTAAGACGCAGGAGGAACTTATGGGCAAGAGTGTGTTTGACATCGCCCCGAGGGACTTGGCAGAAGTCTACCACGCACAGGATGTCGAACTTCTTCGTAGTCCAGGTATTCAGGTTTACGATTCACAAGTCAAGACCGCCCTAGGGGCTTTTCGCGATGTGGTTTACCACAAGTCCACGTTCACGGACACCCAAGGCCATGTTCTTGGGCTGATCGGCGTGATTTTCGACATCACCGAGCGCAAGAAGGCGGAGGAGGCACTGAAAGAAGCAAAGGATTTCCTTGATAGGATAATCAATTCCATAACTGATCCTGTATTCGTCAAGAACCAAGAACATGAGTGGGTGCTCCTCAACGAGGCGTACTGCAACTTTATGGGATACTCACGTGAGGATCTTGTTGGGAGGTCGGACTATGACTTCTTCCCAAGATCAGAGGCAGATGTGTTCTGGGACAAGGATGAAATTGTCTTCAGGACTGGCCAGGATATAAACACGGAGAGGTTCACGGATCGAAATGGGGTCATACACACCATCGTGACCAAGAAGTCCCTGTACGCGGACCCCAGCGGGAAAAGGTATATCGTCGGCGTAATTAGAGACATCACGGAGATTGAGAGGGCCGATGTAGATCGCAGGAACTTGGAATCCCAACTCCGGCAGGCCCAGAAGATGGAGGCGGTGGGGACCTTAGCCGGGGGTATTGCTCACGACTTCAACAACTTGCTCACTGTAGTTCTGGGATTTTCCGAATTACTTCTTCTCGGCAAGGATGAACGAGACCCTTCTTATGCAGACCTTCAGAAAATAAATCAGGCAGCCAGGAGCGGAGCCGATCTGACAAAAAGAATACTCACGTTCAGCAGGAAAGGGGAGAGCAATCCCCACCCCTTGAATCTGAACCATGAAATTAAGCGGGCCAAGAAACTCCTCACTCGAACGATTCCGAAAATGATCGAGGTCGAACTGGTCTTATCTGATGGACTTCCCGCCATCAATGGAGACCCGACCCAAATAGAGCAGGTTCTCCTGAATCTTGCGGTGAACGCCGGCCATGCTATGCCTGATGGCGGCAGGCTGATTATTGAAACTCAGCCCGTTACCCTGGACGAAGAATATTGCAGGATTATTCCTGGATCGAAACCGGGTGATTACGTGATGCTGTCGGTCTCAGATACAGGTCACGGTATGGATCACGAAACATTGACACACATCTTTGAACCCTTTTTCACGACCAAGGAGATAGGTAAAGGAACAGGTCTGGGATTGGCTATGGTCTATGGCATCGTTACCCAACAAGGTGGTCATATCACATGTTACAGCGAACCGGGAGTAGGAACCACGTTCAAAATCTACCTGCCGGTAGTCTCACCGGAGGGAAAGTCTGAGACCACAACCGACAAGCCTGCGCTTGCCACAGGCACGGAAACGGTTCTGTTGGTGGATGATGAGGAGTGCATACGAGACCTTGGAAAAAGGATTCTGGAGCGATCCGGCTACACGGTGCTGACCGCATCCAACGGGAAAGAGGCTCTGCATTTGTACAAGAAAGAAAGGCATAAAATTTCTCTAGTGATTCTCGACCTCATGATGCCGGAAATGGGGGGCAAGGAGTGTCTTAAGGAACTCTTGAGGATCCATCCCAACGTAAAGGTGCTTATTGCCAGTGGCTTCGCCGCTGACGGACAGACAAGAGAGACGCTTGCAATCAAGGCAAAGGGCTTTGTCGGCAAGCCGTATAACATGAGACAGATGCTCCAATCCGTTCGCAAGGTTCTGGATGCAACGTGACGTTCATGTGAACCTACACACGATATAATGAGCCTGGCGTGGGCTGACGCCACATGGACAAGCCGTTTCCTTTTTTTCAATAATCCGCATGCTCTGCGTTCGCCGAGACTATCTTTTTCCGCTTCATGGGAATACGCCGTTTGCGCCGCAGCAAGTCAACCGCTACAATCCGGCCTTCGAGCCTACACTTGCCGCGAATATTCCTCTACACGTGGTTGCGCAGCTTGAGTTCCATCGGATGTGGATTGAGATAAGTCTGCCGTTTTAGGTATGGTTCGTCATACTTACGCACATAGTGGTTGAGCAGAGTTATTGGTACAATAAGAGGAACGAGGCGTTCGCGGTAATTTTCGAGAAGCTGCAACATCTCGGCCTTCTCATCGGCCGACAAATTCTTCTTAAAATAACCCAAGACATGATGCATCACATTGAGGTTCTTGCTCACCGAAGCCTTGAGCAGTAATGCCTCCATTAACTGGCGCTCATACGTAGCGTAAAGAGTTTCGATGGGCATGGCTTTGGTGTCTGCCGTCAACTTACCCATTGTGCGATAGATTGTTGGGCTGTGTGACAGAATCTGAAGTTTGTGCACAGTATGGAACTCGACCAAGACACCGGGTTTACGCCCCTCTTTTTGAACATCACGCCATCGCTTCAATACAAAAATTCTCTCTATGAAGTTCTCCCTCAGAACCGGGTCATGGAGTCGGCCATTTTCTTCCACGGGTATGAGTGGAAAACTGCGCATGAACATCCCCGCAAAGAGACCGACTCCTTTCTTTTCCGGAACTCCCTTGTCGTTGTAGACCTTCACCCTTTCCATGCCGCTGGACGGCGATTTGTGCATGAAAATGAATCCGCAAAGATCCTGAGCCGCTAGATCTGCGACCTTGCCCGTAGCCCATTCCAGCATTTGCTCCGTGTAATCCACATTTGACTTGATGGTGACGAGCCGGGGAGCCGCAGGATCTCCAACCAGCCGCATGGCCTCGCGAGGGATGCTTAGCCCGCATTCCACTTCGGGGCACACCGGATAATAAGTGAAATAGTTTCCTAACGTGTCTGTGATATAGGAATCTCTAGTATGTCCGCCGTTGTAGCGAACATTTTCCCCTAGGAGACATGCGCTGACGCCTATGGTAATTGTTCCCTGCACGTGGGCCTCCTTGCGCCGATCTTATAGATACGTAATCGTGTTCAGTCGATGAGAATGCAAAAGCACTGATGTGGCATCTTCTCATGGTCTATGAGAGAAGTATCCGAGCTTTTCGTACACGTGGCCTCAAGCGCCGCCAACTCCCTGTCCATAGTGACACTATAGGCACTTTCAGCTAAAGTTGATAGAACAAGCTCCACACTGCGAGGAATAATCGTATATGCTGATTTCACAGAGGCAAACCGGGCGCCTGATAATCTTCACAAAATACCCAACTCCCGGAGTCGCAAAAACCAGACTCATCCCAGCCATCGGCGCCATTGAGGCCGCACGTCTTCAGAAAAGAATGACGGAACGCATAAGCTCGGCGGCGCGATCTCTTGCCGCGTTTCATAATGTGTCCCTAGAAATTCGCTATACCGGCGCTACTCGCAAACAATTTCGGACCTGGTTGGGAAATCACCTCATGTATTCTGAGCAAGTGGGACTAGACCTAGGCATGGCGATGTTGGAGGCGTTTGCCTCGGCTTTCAAGGACGGAAAGAGCCCTGTAGTCCTTGTGGGGTCAGATGTGCCGGCACTGGATGACGATGTTCTCATTTCCGCATTTGAGTCTCTCTCCCAAGCTGATGCTGTAATCGGACCGGCGGCTGACGGCGGTTATTATCTTTTGGGACTAAACATACACGAGCCGCGGCTCTTTGAAGGGATCACCTGGAGCAGCCCTACGGTAGCAGCGGATACCCTCTCGCGGATAAGGGCTTGCGGCATGTCGGTGACGCTCCTAGCAACACTGCATGATATAGATAGGCCGGAAGACTTACTCCGACTTCCCGAATCGTGGCGCATGGGGGAGCAGTAAATGGGTAGTCCTCAGATTTCGGTTGTTATACCCGTCCTCAACGAAGAAGCACAGCTACCCGCCACCATATCCGCATGCGCAGGCGACGGAGTTCAGGTCATCGTAGTTGATGGGGGCAGTTCAGACCGTAGCGTAGACGTGGCGCGGGCTCACGGGGCAACAGTTTTGTGTTCAAAAAGAGGCCGAGGTCGCCAGATGAATACGGGCGCTCAGTTGGCCGACGCCGAGACGCTGGTCTTCCTTCACGCTGATACTCTTTTACCAAGGGATTGGCTCACTGTGGTGACGACGGCCCTCGATGAACCAGGCGTTGTTGCGGCCGCGTTTTCGCTCAAAATTAAGGGCGCCTCGGGCGCGCTCGATCACGTGCAAAGGCTTGCTAATTTTAGATCGCGACGCCTGTGTTTACCTTACGGTGATCAGGCTTTGTCTCTACACAAAAATATGTTCCAGCGGATTGGCGGATATCAGGTTTGGCCGGTGATGGAAGACTTCAATCTCGTCTCGCGGCTAAAGAAGCTCGGCCGCGTGGTAACGCTCCCGCAATACGTGGTCACTTCAGGCAGACGTTGGGAAACCCACGGGGTTTTGAGGACAAGTCTCGTGCATCAATGCATAATTCTGGGATACCTTGCCGGTCTCTCGCCCAATACACTGGCCGCAATCCACCGATCAAATGGTAGTCGAATAAAATAAATCAGTGCGGAACCATTCCAAGGAGCTTGCATGAGATTTTTGGTGACCGGTGCAACGGGATTTGTCGGCAGTCATGTAGCGGACCTCCTCGCTGATATGGGCTATGAAGTTGTGTGTCCTGTGCGTAACCCCCAGAAACTTGGGCGACTAAAGACAACTCGGGTGAAAATAGCGCAACTAAGCGATCTGGTGCACATCGTCAATGGTGATCATCCCTTCGATTACGTGCTCCATTTGGCCGGCGCCACGCGGGCATTGACATACGGGGAGTATGAACGAGCCAACGTAAGGCTTACGACTACTCTTTTGAATCACCTCGCCAAGCCAAGACGCCAACCTAAGCGATTTGTTCTGGTGAGTTCTCAGGCCGCGGCAGGTCCATCGCCAAACGATGTGTTACTCACCGAGAATGGTGCACCGCATCCTGTGAGCGAATACGGTCGCTCCAAGCTTGCAGCGGAAAACGCAGCCCACACCTTCAGTGATCGCATAGATCTCACAATTGTACGCCCCAGCGTAGTGTTCGGTCCCAGGGACGCTGATGTTTTCCAGGTGTTCAAGTGGACCCTAGCGGGCTTGAATCCCTACTTACGGGGTGGCGATAGACTCGTTAGCGTTATCTACGTAAAGGATCTGGCCGAAGGTATACTTGCAGCGGCCCTCGGCCCGCAACCGGCAGGGGAAACATACTTCTTAGCGAATCAAGCCCCGGTAGTTTGGAAGGCTTTCATTCAACAGGTATGTCGAGCGCTGAACCGCAAGGGGCTTTTTGTGCCTGTGCCTATCGGCCTGATGAAGGCGGTGTGTAGGCTTGGCGACGCTGTTGGCGGGCTTACCGGTAGGCCGGCTTTGCTGCGAAGTGAGAAATTCGCGGAAATGGCACAGATGTCTTGGGCCTGTTCCCCTCGGAAAGCGGAGGAAGACTTTGGTTGGCGAGCTACACGCTCTTTGGATGAAGCGCTGACTGAGACCGCTCGCTGGTACAAAGAAAACAGGTGGTTGTGATACCGTTCGCCGACGACGGCATAAAGGGAAAACTGCTCAACCATGTTACACGTACAGCCGAGTTACAAAGCGTATCGGTATGCCGCGATGAGTTTAGCCGTGGCGCCGTTGGGTTGTCGCGTGGAGCGTCCAAATTAGTGTATAGTGAGAATCTGAATAAGCTTTTCCAGTTCTTTTATACCTGTGTCGGATATATCAACGATTTCGAAGCCCACCACTGTATTGTTATCTTCATCTTTTTTCACCCATCTACATAGAGCGTCGAAAGCAAAGGGATAAATGTCATGAAATTCGTCGGCACGGATGAGCAGACTGCGGCTTTGACCTTCTATTGCACCCATACCGCTTACCTGAAGGCCCTTGCGAGTAATGTCCTCAATCCAGCCTTCCAATTCCAAATTCTCAGTGTCGTACACTGGTATGGAAAAGAGCGAATAGCTGCGGGTAGCGTCTCGGGTATGAACGCCGGAAGTATCGGTAAGTTCAACACGTTTGTCCAAATGGTCTTGAGTAATCGCTTTCACTTCCAGCAGCTTTTGAAAGAGCCGCTTCAAATCGCGCGAGGTAAGAGCGTAAGTTTTGCACAATTCGACCTCGCTCACTCCTTTATGAAAATCCGCTAGAAAGCGCTTTACCGGTATGGATTTCTTTGGACCCATGGTGCTCTCTTTTCTCCTCCATAATGGTAGGATGATAATCTCTCAATCGGCTAAACGGGGATGTGCGCCATATCTTTCATCTATACGTATCCGGATGCGCAGGTACGGGGATCAATCGCCAGGGCCAAGGCTTTCGCCAAATCTTCCAGTCTATACGGCTTTTGAATGAAACCGACCACTCCATCCTTTCTCATCGCTTCGAGGGAATCATACTTCACATAACCTGAAGAAATAACTATCCGCACATCGGGGTTGATGCGCTTCATACCCATTAAAGCCTCCCGTCCGTTCATTCGCGGCATATTCATATCCAACAGCACTACGTCGATCTCCGACCAATGCTCTTCGTAAATTTGGACGGCTTCTCTACCGTCTGCAGCGCTGAAGACCTCATAGCCCAATTCACACAGCATTTCCGAAAGCAAATACCTGATAATTTTTTCATCATCAACTATGAGAGCAGTACCGGGGGGTAAGGCCAGCGAGACATTTTGCTCTATGTTCTCGCAAATTCGAGCTTCCGGAGCCAAAGGTAACAGTATGGTAAACAGTGAACCTTTGTCTACATCGGAGGCAACTTCAACTGCGCCTCCGTGGTTCTTTACGGTCGCATATACCATAGATAAGCCTAGTCCGGTTCCTTTTCCTTCCTCTTTAGTCGTAAAAAAAGGCTCAAATAACCGCTGCTTGGTTGCCTCACTCATGCCCTCTCCCGTATCCTCAACACGAATCCTTATGTATGGCCCACTGCGTAATTCCTCAGCCGAACAAGCGGTATCGTTTATGTCAATCATATCTGTGGATAGAACCAGCTTTCCCCCTGAATGCATGGCGTCCTTAGCGTTAATGCACAGATTCATCAGCATTTGTTGAATTTGGCCGGGATCTCCCGCTATAATGCTTAAAGGTGATTTAAGGTGTGAATATACGCTTATATTGCGTTCAACCGTACGCTCCAGCAGTTCGGCCACCTCCTGCATGAGCGTATGCACATCCAGGGGTCTCATGAAATGCTCTCCTTTCCTGGAAAAGGCAAGGAGTTGCCCCGCCAACATTGCGCCACGTTCAGTGCTTACTTCGATCATATTTACGAAGTGTTCCCACTGAGATCCCGGAGCAGCCTCCTTTTTCAGAAGGGAAGCGTACCCCAAAATTCCGCTGAGCACGTTGTTGAAATCATGAGCGATGCCCCCGGCAAGAGCGCCGAGGGCTTCCATTTTTTGGGACTGCTGCAACTGTTCTTCGAGATGCTTGATATGGCTAATGTCCGTAAACACTCCAATAGCGCCTTTGTAATGACCCCCCTCATCAAAAAACGGGGCGCCGCTTACCACTATCTTATGTTCCACCCCCGCTTTGTCGGTTAGCGTGATGGAATATGTGGTGCTTCTTCCCTCACTTCTGAAGCCCATGTTTTCTTCGAGAATCTTCTTGTTTTTCTTATCATAGTAGTCGTAAAGAAGCTTGCCTTCAGGATGCGGGTCTTTGAGGATCTCCTTCATACGCTGATTGCAGAAGAAGATAACCCCCTTATCATCGACATGCGTGATCCCGTCGTGCGCACACTCTACTATAAGCTTAAACTTTGTCTCGGATTCTCTAAGCGCTTTTTTTGTGCGGACTCGCTCGGTAATGTCGCGAGCTATCCCCACTATATACGCTGGACGGTCATCTTGGCGCACAAGCGTGCTCCTATACTCGAGATAACGCGTGGAACCGTCCTCCGCAACGTACTGGGCGGCGCCTTGCGTGACGCCCATGCGTTTGGCGTCCTCCAGGGCATTACGAAAATAACGGCGCACATCCATGGGCATGAGACGATCAATGGATTGTCCTATCAGCTCCTGAGCCCTGAAACCTGCCGACTTGGCCGCAGCTTCGTTTATACTGAGGATTGTGCCTTCCAGATCCAAGGTGTAGATGAAATCAGTTAGGTTCTCCAATAACTTCATGTAACGTTTTTCGGACTTGCTTTCACCGAGCAGGGCGGTGACGAGTTCCGTGTTGTCTTCGCACACGATGGCGCGTTTATGCTCGACGCGAAAACTCCTAAAATGCACGTGTTTGGCGGCGCCTGATTTTCCGAAAACCGAGAAGTGAAGAGACTCCCGTATGTCCCCCATGATTATTCGTGTAAGAGTATTTCTTGTAGTTGGATCAGGCATAATCTCATTGAGCCAGTCATGTAGGTCCAGACTTGCATTAGTGGAACACGCAAATAACGTTTCGAAAGCAGGATTCATATATTCGAGACGATTATCTTCACCCATTATAGCGATACCCAAGGGCACGCTTTCCACAAGAATCCTGCTGCGCTTTTCACTCCTGGCGAGACTTTCCTCGAAAATCTTTAATTCAGTTATGTCGTTAAGAATACAAAGACCGAGAGGACCAAACTCCGAACTTTGCATCGCCAGGGCCAAGACATCCAAGTGCAAATTCTTGCCCCATTTCGATACGTAAGAACACCTAGTCCTACTTGGATTTCCAGTTTTCAGCGCTTGTTTGAGGATGTCAGTGACTCCGGAGCGCCGCAAATTTTCGAAGTCAAAAACATTGATCGTTTTTGTGGCTTCAAGGGATGGCGAACCAAGCATATCCAAGAGAAATTTGTTAGCTCCAATTACACGGCCCGAGGCGGAGTATGTAAAGATGCCCAAAGGGGCCGCATCGAAAAGAATGTTATAATCTAGGGTAGAAGTCATTGAGGCGTGCGTTACCTTATTGTGCCGTCGCGGGCTAACATTGTCCATTGCGGACCGTTGAACGGAAATGCGTTTATCCACCAGGAAGCCGGTGGAAAATTTCCCTGAGTAAGGCCGGGTTATAACGACGGCGCTCTAAGCGAACCGGTGTACAAGCGCCGAGTAGATTCGCAGAGGCGCGTTCTCGCAAGCGGTCTATGATCCGGCTATGTCGTTTCGTTGCAATACAGTCGAAGCGATAATCTTCCCCATATATGAAGCTTCATAGTATCCCGCGGCGGAAGAAAACAAGACAATGTTACCGGATACAACGAACCTGCGGCGCCAAATATATAGCACAAACGAATGGAATATGAGAATGAACGTTTCCGTCTATAGATCCGTCGGGCTCCACAGGGCGAGCAGCCAATCTCGCTCGCTCTCGGTCCCTTGATCACGTCGCTATCCTGCTGTTTTTGGCCGAGCACGAACAGACGACGAGGGAAAATATAGTAAGCGAGTTGATAGTTAAACACAAGACCCCTATCCCGATGCCGGCAATGAAGCGTGAACAGGACGCTTACACCTGTTGCACCGCCTGGCGCCTACTCCCTCTGCCGGTAATGTTCATAGCGCAAAGGCGTTTAAGCGACGGAAGACGCCGGCAAAGAATCCGCCTTACGAGGATGTCTTTAAGAATGGATTTTCTCTAACTCACAACCTGTACCAGGTGTCAGGAAAAAAAGCTTATTTCGAAACGCCATTGCGTTCTTTACCGGCCGGCCTCTGTTTCACTTCACGATCGCTCAAAACGCAATATGCAGCTTGATGCGACATTTTTGCCATATCTTCCCGACGGACGGCGCCACTAATCATTACCGTCTCTCCGGTGGTCGCAAAACGTCCGTGAAATCGCTTATCCCTTGGGTGTTTGCGGTCCTGGCCCATGTGTCATCAATAAGTCCTCTTATGTCGGCGTTCTTGAGCAGTCCGTATTGCACCATGTCGTCGGCGAGACGCTGCATTTCAGAGGCTAGCGGAGTGTATTCATCGAATACGATTCGGCTCGGCGGGGTGTTCATCGCATAAAGTATCAGGTCCTTCGGCTGGTTCCAGTACAGAGCCGCTATTTCCGCTGCTTCAGAGAGATGGTCCTTCGCCCACAGACCGGATCGCACTGCCCCTTGGACGAGGGCTTTCACACGTTCCGGATGTCGCTCTATGTAGTCCTCGCGCACGATGAGCAGATTGCAAATGAAGTGCGGACGGAACTGCTCCACGTAAGCAAGCACTCGGGAGTCCCCAGCCAAAACGCTCTTGGCCGCAAAGGGCTCACCGACGAAATACGCATCAAGCGCTCCGGCAGCCAAAGCCGCAGGCATGTCCGGCGGATTCATCTCAACAATATCCAGGACGCCGGAGCGACCGAATTGCTCGATGGAGAGGCGCGAAAGCTCGATATTGTGCCCTGAATACCTCATGGGAATGGCGATTTTTCGCCCTGCGAGGTCGGCAAAGGACAGCACCCTCAGATCACTTCTACATACCAGCGTGCTTTCATGACGATTCCCGATGTAGACGAGTTTGATCGGCGTTCCCTGCCGTCGGAGCACAACGGCAAGAGGAGCAATGATAAACGCCGCTTCAATCTTGGAGCCTCTAAGGGCTTCCGCCATCTCGGAAAAAGAGGAAAACTTCAGGGCCTCGAAACGTAAACCGCCCTCATGTTTAGTGGCGTAATCCAGCAACGGAGCGGCCAAATTACTGATTACGGGCATGTATCCCATTTTAACGACTATTCGCGATGTGCGCTCATGGTTGAGCGTCACGTGAAGAGTAGTTATAACCAGGAGCCATCCTACGGCGATGGTGGATATGAGTAAGGGGGTGGAAACGGGAAGAAAACCACCTGACTTAAAGCGCATAGTGCACTCCGAGTTCCTGGTACACAGTGCGGCGTAGTTGCTCCAGCTCGGAATCGACATGGAAATCCCTGGGGTGAGGGAACTCCAATTGTATATTCATTCGTACTGTCCCGGGGCGGTCACTGAATACCACGATACGATCCGCCATGACTAACGCTTCTTCGATGTCGTGGGTGATGAAGACGATGGTCTTTCGGATGAATTCGTGCATGTTGATGATTTCCTCACGCATCTTAAGCCGCGTAAGGAAATCCAACCCGGAAAAGGGTTCGTCCATAAACAGCACTTCAGGATTTACGACTAACGCCCGCGCTAATTCGGCCCGCCGCTGCATACCCCCGGACAAATGATGGGGATAATGGTTCTCAAATCCCGTGAGATTGACGATATCAATGTATTCCGAGGCTCTTTCGGCCATGGCTTGCTTGTCCTTCACATGTCGCAAGCCAAGAATAACATTGTCCCAGACAGTGAGCCAGGGAAATAGGCCGTTGTGCTGAAATACAAAAATATTATCAGAACTCGGCCCACGGACGGGATCCCCGTCTATCAGTACCGATCCGGAGGACGGCGTTTCAAAACCCGCTATGATGCGGACCAGTGTCGTCTTACCGCATCCGGAAGGCCCGACAATGCAGACCAATTCACCGTTTGCAAAGTCCATACTTACGGAGTCCAGCACGAGATATTCGTCACCCTTATGAGGAGCCGGATCATTTCCCATATTTCGCCGAAAGGCGCGACGTTCGATATAGCTCTTGGTGAGATTCTCAATCACAATACCTCCCATCTATACGGAACCCCATGATATCGACTGAATTTTATTTAACTGAATGATAATTCTGTCCAGAAGGATACCGATCACACCAATTGCAATCATGGCGTCTACCACGAAATCCATTCGCAAGGCGTTTCTCGAATCCAGGATCAAATATCCCAGCCCCGACTTCACGGCTATCATTTCTGCGGCGACCACCACCAGCCACGCTATCCCTAAACTAATACGCAGGGCCGGTAAGAGCGCCGGGAGTATGGCAGGGAAGATAACCAGAGTCGCTGTTTCGTATTTGGAAAAATTAAAGTTGGCCGCAACCTGGAAATACAGTGAGTTGATATGGTTCACCGCATTAATGGCACTCACCAAAAGAGGAAAAAAGCTCGAAAGAAATATGAGAAAAATAGCCGGTTTATCGCCGATTCCGAACCATAACACCGCCAAAGGTATCCACGCAAGCGGAGAAATGGGCCGCAAGAACTGGATCAGCGCGTCAAAGAAGAGCTGTCCCTTTTTCCACCACCCAAGGGCGATACCCAGAGGCACGGCAAGGATAACCGCAAGATAAAAGCCCGCAGTGACGCGAAATAGGCTCGCCACCGAGTGTTTCAGCAGCATGCCGTTTGTCATAAGCTCCCACATCCCCACCGCGGCCTGTCGCGGGGGAGGAAAAGCTGAGGCGCTCCACCCACTATACAAGGAAAAGAGTTCCCATAGTCCTCCCAGCGCTATGAAAGCCGGTAAGGGATAGAGATAGTGTTTGTAAGCGCTTACACACATGGGGTTCGCCACTTGTGATGAATGGGTCAGGGCTGCGTGTTCTGATAGCCCGAGATGGGCTCTACAATAGCATTTCGGCGCCTCGGCGCAAACAAAATTTGTCGGCGCTCCCGTAAACGCCGCCCGCGGTAGTGGTTGGGCTCTCAGGAGCAGGCTGCAGCTTTCGTCGGTTGATCTCACCTCATTGACCGCCGACACAGGAATATGATGAGAAAGTGTGAAAGCAGAGCCGTCTCAGGTCGGGTAAATCGGCGTTATCGGCGAAGTGTACACATATTTAAACTCGAGAAACGTGGTTCTACTGTTCTACTGTTTATGTGCGGCGCTAGGATCATGCTTAACATACCCGAAGCATCTTAAGAGCCTCACCTGGTATGAAATCCCTGATGGCCGGCGATACAGGCGCCTTACTCACCGCCCTCCGAGTAGTTCTGATCCAGTTCATATTCCTTGAGCTTGTTTTGAAGAGTCCGGCGGGTGATTCCCAAGACGCGGGCACTTCTGGTGCGATTGCCGTCGTTATCTTCGAGTGTCTTAATGATCAGCTCGCGTTCCATTTCTCGGATGGACATTCCAGGCCTAATGCCATCACGGCATGGATCGGGCATTGGATCATCGACGGAGTCCCGAATGGCCTCGGGTAAATCCTGAAGCATCACGTAATCTTCTTTCGTGAGAATCACCGCACGCTCGACCACGTTTTCGAGTTCCCGAATATTTCCGGGCCAAGAGTGCCGCATGAGCGCGTCCAAGGCTCGGGGGTGAAACCCTTGGAGGTTCCTACCGTTCTTCTCGTTATAAATCCCTAGAAAATGCTCGATAAGGAGGGGAATATCCTCAGGTCTGGCGCGCAGAGGCGGCAGCATCAACGGCACTACGTTCAAACGGTAAAAGAGATCTTCCCTGAACGTTCCCTTTTTCACTTCATCTTTAAGAATTCGATTCGTTGCGGCGATGATGCGGATGTCCACCTTGAGGGTTTTCGTGGAACCAAGCGGCTCTATTTCGCGCTCCTGTAGGACGCGAAGCAGTTTGGCTTGTGTGGCCATGGATAACTCGCTGATCTCATCGAGAAAGATGCTTCCGCTATCGGCCAAGGCGAACCTGCCCGGTCGCTTTGTGACTGCGCCGGTGAACGCGCCTCGCTCGTGACCGAAAAGTTCGCTTTCCAGGAGCGTTTCCGGAAGTGCAGCGCAGTTCACTTTAATGAAGCGCTTGTCCGCACGTGCGGAACCCTGGTGCAGGGCGTTGGCTATTAGCTCTTTCCCTGTGCCGGACTCGCCGAAAATCAGCACGGATGCTTCCGTGGGAGCAACGGTGGCTACTGTTTCAAGGATTTCCTTCATTACCGCTGCCCGACCGATGATCCTCGATGTATCAAAAAGATTTTCGATCCTACGCTTTTGCAGGATATTGTCTTCCTTCAGACGCCAGAACTCCAAGGACTGCTGTATCTTGATCTTCAGCTCGTCGATGTCCAGAGGCTTCATCAGATAGTCGTGAGCCCCGGCTTGCAGCGCCTCCACTGCGGTTTCCACCGAGGCATAAGCCGTCATAATGATGACCGGAATACCAGGGGAGATCTTCTTTATTTCCTTGAGGGCTTCGATGCCGTCCATTTGGGACATGCGATTGTCCATGAGTATCAGATCGTAAAATTCACTGGACACTCGAGATATAGCATCGGCTCCGTCGAAGGACTCGGCGACTTCATAGCCGTCCAGGGAAAGATTGGCGAGTAGCATTTTGCGCTGGGACAACTCGTCGTCTACAATGAGAATTTTTGCTTTTGGAACCATGTCACCTTAAGAATACGCAATCCGAACCGAACACCCCGTGCACCTGCAGTCAAGGCGCCAATCGATACGAACGCTGAAAAGAGAAAGCCGGAGAGTTGTTCGACTGAACTTGGATTAAAGACCCGCCACTTTCTGTTCCGCCCGTGTTTCGCCGGCGGCAGAGTAGGCTTGCAAAGTAATGATGAATCTGGCGCCTTTGCCCGGTTCGGAATCCACCTCGATTTCACCTTCATGGCCTTCGATGATGCTTTTCACAATAGCTAATCCTAAACCGGTGCCCTTCTTTTTGGTTGTAAAGAATGGATCAAAGAGTTTATCAAGGTTTTCCCGAGCAATTCCTTCCCCGGTGTCCTGAATGCTAATAGAAACGGTACCCGGCGCTCTGAGTTCATATCCCACGGTGACGCTCCCTCCTCGTGGAGTGGATTCAATGGCGTTGAGTAACACATTGAGAAACACTTGGGTCATCTGATCCGTGTCCATGAGGACGAGTGGAAATTCCGCATCCACCGCATTACATTCAAGTGTCACGCCGGCTTCTTCGGCCTCTCGCTCTACCACGCGTAGACAATGTTGCAGCGCCTCATCTATGGAACGTACGCTGAGCCGGGGTTCACGAGGTTTGGAATAGGCCAGCAATTTTGAAATCACGCGATTCAGGCGATCCACCTCGTTGAGCATAATGTCGGTGTAACGGAAATCCTCCTGTTCCAGTGGGAGCTTTCGTTGGAAGTACTGTATGAAACCGCGAATAGAATTCAGCGGATTACGTATTTCATGGGCAACCCCGGCTGAAAGTCGCCCCAGGGCCGCAAATTTTTCCGACAGAAGCACCTTTTGTTCGAGTTCACGAATAAGGGTCATATCACGGACAATAATGACGGCGCCCCTAGCGATAGAGGAGTCCGGCTCCTTCAAGCAGGAAACCGACAAATTTAGGAATTTCTTCCGCTTATCTTCGTTGGCAATTTTGACTTCCTTTTCAAGAACTATTTCCGGATCAGCAAGAACCTGCCGTATTTCGTCGTCGAGCGGCAAGAGTGTCAAGATGTGCTTGCCTTCCGCTTCCTCTTTCGTTTTCCGCAAAATTTCCAGGGCCGTGTAATTGAAAGTCGCCACACGCAAAGACCTATCCACCGTAATAAGACCGTTCGCCATGCTTTCGACGACGTTACGCGTGTAGGTACGCATTTCGTCCAGGGTCTTGCGCACGAGATAGGCGTTTTGCACCACAAATACGAAATAAACGCCGGCGGAACCGATTACGAAGAGAATGGCGCCCATGAAGACCGCAAATGCCAGGTCCTGGTGCTGAATCTCTTTGAAGCGCTCCATCTTTAAGCCTAAGAAGAGCACCTGCTTTTTCTCATGATCAAAGACGTCCAGCAGTTCCTTGCCGATTCGTGTGTGACGGGCAATCATCTCGGTCTCAGCCAGCTGGTCGGGAAACGGCGTAAACGGCTTCCATATCTCGAAGATCATACGGCCTCCGGGGGCCTCTCGTTTGAATGACAAGGGTTCACCCGTTCGAATTACCGTCTGCACGGTATTCATTTCCTTGCCCATGAGGAGCCGCAATCCTATTTTCGCCGGCTCACTATGTGCAATGATCGAGCCGTCGCTGGATATGAGCCCCACCCATTCCACATCGGGATCTTTCGCCGCTTGCTCGATCAGCATCTGGAGGTGTTCGATACCCCAGTCCCCTTCCATAAACCCCGTGCGGGTTCCTGCCTCGAGCGTTCGAATCACCGCTACCCCCTGTCTGGCGGTGAACTCCTCCATACGTTCGTTCTGAGCCTTGATATTCCTCATGGTAAAAAGAATGACGATGACTAAAAGCGTCAGCGCCACTAAAACAATCGACAGGACTGGTAAGTATCGTCGCAAGGACTGGGTGGTCATTTTTCTCACAAGGGGGACTGATCAATCATGCTTCCGAGTCTCAATATTGGGCCGAACACTTGAGTGTTATATAAAAAGGCCCATAGTTTAGAAATTCTGTCGACCCCAGCGTATAAACAGGCTTATACGTAGCTACGACTCCGAGTGAATAGTTAGGCCTTATCATACTCGGAACGAAATACCTTGTAAATATATCAAGATATTCCAATTGCCGGTAACACCCTCAATAGGAGAGCGGTCTCAGCTTAGCATCAATTGTAGCTATGGAAAGCTTGGACGAAAAGTAGTTGGATTCGAGACTCGGCCGTCTGCATTTTTAATCGATTGATAATGAGCAGCTTCAGCTATTTATACCGCTAACTAAATAATCTGGTTGAAATGCAGCCCTTTCTATGCTAATCAGTGGCTTAGGAACTAAATTGAACCTATCGGTGCTTGAGACTCTTTTTTGTGATATTACTCGAAGTTCCTGATACGATTAACCGTCGAAACGAGATGAGCACAACATGACTGACACAACCTCACAATCGGTGGAATATTCTTGGATGGCAAAGGGTCGAGAAGCGGTTGAAAAAGGTGACGTCGATACGGCCCTGCAATGGTACGAAAAGGTCCATGACCCGGATGCCGCCGATGAGAGTGAGGCGCGGAATATGCTCATTGAGGCAAATGCCCTGCTCTCAAAAAAGCATCTGATGGAGGCGTTGGATCACTTCGAGGAAGCGTTGGTGATGGGCACCACCGTGCAGCGGCGACAGGCTCTCGAGGGTATTGGCAAGATCGGAAACGTCAAATCAAACTTAGGCGAGCTTACCGCACACTTAGAAAAGGGGCTTAGGAGTCTCGGCGCGCCCATAGAGAGTTTGGGACTGGCCACCCTAGTGGGGGAAAATCTTGTCCTTATAACCGGCGAAGCAGCAGCGAAGTTGACGCCTAAACTGTCTAGAGGGGCAAAGATTCTCCGTCTGCCACAACATCTTCTCGATCAAGAATTGCCGTTTGAGGCTGAGAAATGTATTCCTTACAGCGACGAAAATGATGTAATATATATCCTAGCCGTAGCGGAGGAACTGAAATTAGCGCCTGAGCTTCCGCAGAAAACACCTTAGAACCAATAGCGCTTCATGTCAAAATTCGCAACGAGATGAGCGTCCTGATCTTGACAGGCGTCGCGTAATTGACTACCTTCCCTCCGATGAAAGCAAAACGTTTTGTAAAGTATTTTCCTTGCGTACGTTAGCGCTCGACATGGGCGAGAAGCGTATCGGCGTGGCCGTTAGCGACGAATTAGGGTTCACGGCCCAGGGCCTGGACACCATCCAGTCCAAGGGCATCAAGGCCGACGTGCAAGCCATCATAGAACTCATTTACGTCAAGAATGTCTCAGAAATAGTTATTGGAATGCCTTTCAACATGGATGGATCCGATGGTCCGCAGGCGCAAAAGGTCCGGGTCTTTATCGATCTCCTCCGGCAGGCAACGAACATTCCCGTAACAGAATGGGACGAGCGACTTTCTACGGCGGCGGCGGAAAGGATCCTACTCGAGGCTGATATGAGCCGCGCGAAACGACGCAAGGTAATAGATAAGCTGGCGGCCGTGATTATTCTTCAGGGTTATTTGGATTCAAAACACTTTCAGAGGACCTCGGATACATGAAACTTTCGTTCTTCGGCGCCCTCAAAGGAATCATCACACTAATACTGCTGATCTCCCTAGCTGCCGGCGGTTACTGGACCTACAAACGGGCACCGTCAATGCTGAAGGAGCTGGTGGCCACAGGTCCATCGGAGACGGTCACTCCCGGTCAGGAAATCATAGTCAGTATCCCCAAAGGCGCTTCCTTGTCGCAGATCGGCGCAATACTCGAAGACAAGGGCGTTATTTCCAGCAAGCTGGTTTTCAAGATTGTGGCGTTCATACGCGGTGAGCAGCGCAAAATCAAGGCAGGGGATTATGCTCTGAAAGCAGGCGCCGACGCCGGCGAAGTTTTGGATCAGCTTATATCGGGAAAGACGTACATGCTTTCGATCACTGTCCCGGAAGGATATAATATCTTTCAAGTGGCTGATGTGTTTCAGCAAAACGGAATCGTCTCTAAAGAGGAATTTCTTCAGGTCGCGCAAGACCCGACTTTTCTCAAGGAATTGGGAATCGACGGTTCCTCGGTAGAGGGTTATCTCTTTCCGGATACCTATTCGTTCCGATTCTCGGAAAAGAATCATTCGAAGAATGTCATTCGCCGCATGGTTCAACGGTTTGAAGATGTTTATGACAAGTACGTAAAGGCCGAGGCCGAAGCCAACGGCTGGACCACCGCACAGGTGCTTACATTGGCCTCGCTCATAGAGAAGGAGGCTAGGAGTTCCGAACACGCCTTGGTGTCTGCAGTGTTTCATAATCGTCTCAAACAGAATATGAAACTCCAAACTGATCCAACGGTGATCTACGGAATCAAGCCCATGGGCGCTAAAATAACTCGGGAAGACCTTAATCGCAAGCACCCATACAACACATACCAGAATTTCGGACTTCCGCCCGGACCCATCGCCAATCCCGGCAAGGAGTCACTAATAGCCGCAGTGAAACCCGCTGATGTAGATTATGTATACTTCGTGGCCAAGAATGACGGCAGTCATCAATTTTCTAACTCCCTGAAAGAGCACAACAAATGGGTAAACCTCTACCAGCGCGGGCAGAAGGCTGAAGTGCAGTAAACCAGCGCCAACAGGCGGTTCTCTCATAATGCGAAATGTGAAACTATCAGCTGGCGCTTGCCGGTTGCAACAGCGTATCTTACCTATTTGCACTCGAAAAAAGAAGGATTAGTGAAGGCCGTTTTTTGTAAAGTACATTGTCCAAAATACTTCTGAGAAGTTTTTATCAGCTGCGGAAACTCCCATTTTTCTTTAAGAGATAGGAGTTTGCGTACTTTTACAAGTTGCTATAGAGGGGCTCCGGGAGAGTCTTTGTTCAATAAAATTCTTCCCATTTCTTGTTTCTTGATTGAAAATTGATACGCGGCATAGCGGGGCCACATGGTGCAATTGAATAGCTTATCTATCCTCTTTCTCGCCGTATTTCTGCTTCAAACCGCCGCCTATGTAGCCCTTGAACTGTTAAATCATCATAATATCAGAAACAAAGGGGATCAACCTCCGAAAATTTTTGCGGATCGCATTTCTGAAAGCAAGCTGAAACACATTAGAGAATATTCCCTGGAACGCAGCGCATTCGCTGTTGTGAAAAAGCTCGTCGTGGACGTTGTACTGCTGGGGATTATCGTTCTTGGAGCGTGGCGTCTGTTCGATATTAAACCTGAATGGGGCTATGTCTGGGGAGGACTGGTGTTTTTCTCAGCTTTGGGGGCGTTTTTCTTCGTCATCGACCTGCCCTTCGATTACTATTCCACCTTTGTTCTTGAAGAAAAGCACGGATTCAATAAATCGGCTCTCAGCACCTGGGCAATGGACCAACTCAAGGGTCTCGCGCTTGCCGGGGTGATTCTCGCTGCGATCTTGGTCCCGGTGCTGTGGACCATCGACTCTTTCCCGCAAGGGTGGTGGTTTTGGGGATTCCTCATCGTCTCGGCCGTGCGGTTCGGGCTTATGATCCTGTATCCTACTATTATCGCTCCTATATTCAACAGATTCGAGCCCTTACGAGATCGGGACCTGGCTCACAGGGTGGAAGACCTGGTGCGCCGCGTTGGTATGAACCCCGACGGGGTGTTTCAGATGGACGCGGGTAGACGCAGTGGTCATTCCAACGCGTATTTCACGGGCATAGGCAATACAAAGCGAATCGTGCTCTTCGACACCTTACTCGAGGCTCACGCCGGCGACGAGATCATCAGCGTCCTCGCCCACGAGCTGGGTCATTTCAAGCTGGGCCACATTATGCGCTCCTATCTCCTGGGCTTAGCGGGAACACTCTCGGGCTTTGTGCTGATATGGCTCGCCATGAGCTCCTCTGCCCTGGCTTTCACTTTTGGGGTTGTGGGAGCGCATTCCTACACCGCTTTGTTCATTGCAGGGGTGTTTCTCCAAAAACTCGCATACTTTGCCGTTCCCCTCCTGTCGGCGCTCTCCAGAAGGCATGAGTGGGAGGCCGATGCCTTCGCCGCCGATCTTGCTCCTGCAACACCTCTGGCGAGCGCATTGGAAAAGCTTGCTCTGGACAATCTCTCAAGCCTGCATCCGCATCCGGTATACGCGTGGTATTACTACTCGCACCCACCTATAGTCCAGCGGATTAGCGCTCTACGAGAGAAGTACGAAGGAAAGAATACATGAAGAAAGTGGTGGAAATGTTTTGTACTGGGATGATCCTGTTTTCCGGCGCAACGCTCGCGACCTTTGATTCGGATGAAGTGCAATGCTGCATCACGCCGTGCACGTGCCTACCAGCGGACAAGCGAAAACCCTCGTGCTTTACAACCACAAAGGCCGAATGCCTCCGCAAAAAGGGCGTAGTAGTGACGGATTGTATCCGCTGCTTGGGCGCGGATTGAGGCGGCAGGCCGGCGGCTCCCCATTTAGTCGCTTTGAAAATTTACTTGTTCAAATTTTAGCCTGATCGGGCGGTATATACCGTCACGGTCTGAGTCTGTATTACGCCCGCCGCATCCGCGAAACTAACCGTGCCCGCAAAGCCACTAACAGGATTATTGCAGTTGCATGGCTGGAGCCGATACACAATGGGCGCCGGCTGACTAGGCGTATTGGCGGTGCATGGACCGTCGACACTCCCGCCGGTATAATTATAGGGTATGCTATGCCGCGAACCCCGTCAGTGACTGCGCGACAACCGCCGGGGGGATCACCGGATACGGCGCCGCTGAATAAGACGTTTACCGTCACTGGGCCGGGGGGTCTGTCTCCTGCGATCGTTATATCATAGCCGTCGCCGCCGTATGTTCTGCAGTCGCCGTTTCGGGGTGATACATTAAGGTCGCTTGCTGTCGTGCCGTGGGGTTGCGACACGATATTCCCCCCATTAAAGTCGCCGTCACGAAAAGTAATGATGAACCACGGCGGGGTTCCGCCGCCACCACCGTTCGTGCAGGCGCCGGAAATAGCTCGTGCACCTACCACTGCGGCAGGCTGGTACCAGGTCCTGTTCACGTTTTGCGTGAGCATCCTCACGATATTGCGCGGGCTCCTGAAGATGGGTTCGGGCTTGGTCAACGGGTTCTCACCCTTGAAGAGGTTATCCAGCTGGAAGCCCACGTTTAGAAAGCCGCCCACGGTCTGATATGTTCTGTTAAGCTTATCATTGCCCACATCATAACGAAGAACGAAGATCCCGTCACGAGACTAGAGGTCCCCTCCCGTGCGCCAGCCGCCGTATTTATCCACGACAGTGTCAAATTTGTACCCGGTTATCTTCAGACGAAAATCGGGTCCGCCTTCCCATAATTCATGGGAATAACCCGCCTCCAGATCAAAATTCGCCGGACCGTACCTGAATGCGCTACGAAGGACTTGGCTGTCGAACATCCGCCCGTACCAGTTGAAATTCAGGTCAAGGGCTTCATAGCTCTGGAGCAATGCGGCCAGTTCCAGCCCTACCCCGCCCGACGGAGACCACTGCTCCCTCAGCCGGGCGGTGTCATAAAAGCCGTTCACCCCCACAAGCGTCGTATCGCGGAAGATAGTGCGGTAACCGCCGCCTAAAGAAATATGGGTCCTGTTATTGAAGCCGTTTTTTTTCTTCCAAAAGCTTTGGAACTCGGAATGAGCCTCCCCGAAGGGCACGGACTGTGGTCCGACCGAAACGGCAGTAGGTAGTCCGCTGTGGCGCGACCGTTCCCGACCTTATCGTCGAAGTAATAGAGGTAACCTAATTGAAGATTTGGGACTGCCGGCAGGAGCCCCGGGAACATGGCGCTCGAAATGGACAAGGTATTCGACGGAGCGGCTTGGGGATATGTGCCTCCCGACAAACCCCTGAGCATTGCCGGCCCGCTGTACGGGGATGTGTGGAGCTCCTGGCAACAAGCGAGATTCACCACCAGGAGTAAATAACCTGAAAAAGCGATCAACCCACGAATCATCGCAGATCGAGAACAATGCGCGATCTATGTCTCCATACCACCCGAAGCTGCGCCGTCCAAGGAGCAAAGTGGCGAGATTAAAAAAGAAAAAATATACATAAACATTGTGATTACGATACAGGGTGTCTTCGTTTGTGTCTATGAAAAAGCTTTGTTTAGGGGAGGCGCATCGGCGACCCTGAGGTTATTTCGGCAAAAAGCCGGGTTTTCACCCGGCTTTTCAGTGAATCAGCTTTTACACGTGACGATGGTCGTCTTTACCGTGCTCCTCATGATGAGAAGCGAGGCCGCGCCCCGTGATAATGGCCTTGAAGTTTTCTCCAATAGTCTCGCCCGTGGTGGCAAGATAAATGTGCGCCACCAGAAAGGCGGCAAAGAGCCCACCCAGGATGATGTGGACAATCGCCAAGACCTGCATGCCGCCGATAGCGTTGATAACTCCCTTGAAGTATTGGGGATACATGTAGAGCAGACCGCTAATAAGCAGGATCGGCAAGAGAAATCCCTGGAACTGAAGGTAGGACAACTTCTGGAGCGGGTTGAACTTGTTGTCTTCTGAAGGCGCATAGGGATGCGGCTCATGCTTGAAGATACCGTACGAGTAGAACTTTGCCTGCTTAAAGACACCCTTTGTGAGATCCTCTTTCGAGGGGATGTAGTGCTTGATCCGCATAGTGAGTAGGTTGTAGAGCAACCACACAATGAATGCAATCACCGCCACCCAACCAAATATATTGTGCCATCTCACCGCCCACGCGAACATGCCGGGGAAATGCTCGGACCAGTGGATTATCACACCGGTAATTATCAACATGACTATGGCGAACGCTTGTACCCAGTGCCATAGCCGCTCGGTAAAAGGATGGAGAAGAATTTTCTCTTCCGGCAGCTCTACGGGCTCCTTGCGACGCGTAATGAAGCGCAAGCCGCCATGAAAAAGGGGCAGCGCAAACGGTGCGAAAAACGCTAAGACAATAATAGTGTCCAGCAACGGAATACGGTTTGCACCCACTACATAGCCGTATTTTTTTGCCACATCGGCATTCAGCATTTCAGGAGACAGAAAATTGCCGCCACCTGGTGTTTTCGTAGTGGCGAGAATGGTATTTTTAGAGTGGCATGACTCACAGCCGGCAGATTTAGTCTTTGCAGCAGGTATGTTATGCACACCCGGTTCTTTGCCGGCATGACATAGCATACAATCCAGGCCCAGATGGAGTTTGGCTTCATAGAGCCGCGTGTGACCCTTCACTAGATCCCTGCCGTAAGCCTTGTGGCAATCCACACAGGCCTGTCTCTGAAACTTTGCTTCATACGAATCTTTGCCCTTACCGTAATGAACGTCATGACAGCCGACACAACCTACCGCTTTGGCGCCTACGCCGTGAGCACTCTTCTTCACCGATTCGACTGCATCGTCATGACACTCTCGGCAATCTACGGGCGCAAGGCGCTGCTTATGAGGAACCTCCGATATACCTTTATGGCAACCGATACACGTTATGTCCGCATGAACCCCTTCGGCGAAGCGTTTTTCATTTATTGCAAGATTAAGCTCTCCCGTAACGAATAAAGGGCGAACCTTGGGGAGCGCTGAAGCGTCAACCTCCACTTGGCCTGCTAAGTCCTCAGGGGACAAGGTGAGAATATCGGCGTTGTGGCACTCAAGGCACGACGCATTCGTCATTTCCGCAGAGTCTTGGGCGCCTGCGGAGGACACCGACAGGCACATAATAGCGGTTGCAATTAACAATACCGCATAAAGCGCCCATAGAAATAAGGGGGGCGTTCTCCTGATCATGTAATCACTCCTCAAGGTAAATCTGGAACTATCTCAGACCTCGACCGAAGTCGTTATTTCATCGATGGTGGAAAGGAGGTGAATAGCCAACTTTCCATAGCTGACGTGCTTCGGCGTCGGTAAAAAAGACGCGAGATATAAATAAACCTGGATTTTGCAAGTAAGCTTCCGAAGTTTTGATAGGCTCCGTTATTACAGCCTGTTATGTCAAACCTCTGTAGAACTTGGGAAGTATCACATCTTTTTGTCATAACAGACGATAGTTCCGCTATTTTTTAAGAATCCTGGAGGGTCACTTGCAAAATCCAGGATAAAAGCTAAATGTTACCAGTGCAAGAGTGATTTGGTCAAGACAAATTAGCCCATGAGAACAAAAAACCCCCAAAAAGGGGGCTTTTGGGCGATCGCTCGAACGCTATTTTTTGTCTTTAGGATGACATTTTGCACATGCGGTCGGACCGGTAGGCTTATTCTCTTTCTTAACTTTCTTATGGCAACCTATACAGGAATGCTCGGAATCACCATGAAACGCCGCGTATAATTTCACGGCTTTACCCTCTTCTTTTGCCTTATGGCATGCAGAGCATTTTTTCACTTCCTGGCCTTCTTCCCAGACGTTTTTGCCGTCTTTAAATTCATGATGGCAGACAGTACATTTTTGCTCTTTGTGCTTAACATGATTAAAAACGACAGGTGTTTGTTTTCTCTTGGTGAAAACTTCCGGGCTGTCGATCGTGATGTCTTTATCTGGGGATTTGGTGGCTGCGCAAGCCACAGTGAAGACCGCCAGCAGCATTATGCTGAGTAGCGTCGCTAAAATAACTTTCCCCTTCAAATGCATTATAAGGCCTCCTCGATCCAATAATTCGCCTACGAATTGGCGCCGGTCATATTGCCGGTCCTATGGTTTCACCTTTTGACATTAGCACATTTCGGAAATGGCATTCAATTTTTTTTCAGCGGTGACTCCGATATTTGTCAACTCCCCAACAGTCTTTTCAACTAGTTCGTTCATCTTTGCAGCTACCACGTCGGTAAGTTCAAGGCCATAAGGAGTAATATCACTTGGCTGTACCCCGATCACTACCACTTTGCGAGGCCCATTTTCAAGCAGCTCGCACAGGTTCAATGCTTCGATCAGGTCCGAATCGTGTGCGGATTGCTTAATGCGCAGCCCCGTAGGCAGATCTTGCCTTTCCAAACGGTAAATGGTTCCGGGAGGGCCATCACCCAGGACCGCATCCACCACGATCAGTATATCGCTCTGCTGGAGCGTTGATAAGAGCCACAGCCCCTGAGTTCCCCCATCAACAATGGATACGTTATCGGGCAGATCGTACTCGGCGGCGAGGCGCTCGACAACTCGGACCCCCACGCCTTCATCTTTTAGCAATGTGTTGCCTATTCCCAAAACCACTACTCTATCTTTTTCCATACCTTATCCTTACTACTCGAATTTGCCTATGCCGAAACGCGGAATCCGAGTGGGCTATAGTCGCGAGAAAAAGCTTTTCTTCTTTGCCGTAACTTTCGACCCATTCAGCTCGGCCAGACTTCTTAGTAGGTTTTCTTCCTCTTTGGAAATACTTTTGGGTGTCTCAATGTAGGTCACGATGACGAGATCCCCGCGTCCCCTGCCCCTCAACCGTCGTATCCCTCTACTGTGCAGTCTGAAATCTTGGCCTGATTGCACTCCCTTGGGCAATGTGAAGGACTCGGAGCCCTCTAGTGTAGGGATTTCTGTTTCTCCACCTAAAACTGCCAGAGGATAACTAATAGGCACACCCACGATTACGTCGTCGTCCTGTCTACGGAATTGCTCGTGCGGATTCACATGCAGGAAAACGTAGAGATCGCCGGGAGGAGCCCCCTGTTCACCGGGCTCCCCTTCGCCTTGAAGTCGAAGCCGAGATCCTGTGTCAATACCTGCCGGTATTTTGAGGGAAAGCTTTTTAGAAATGGGCACACGGCCCGCTCCTCGGCATGACGAACACGGGTCGGTGATGATGGACCCGCTCCCCTGACACTGCGGGCATGTAGTGCTGATACTGAAGAAGCCCTGCGAACGGGTAACCTGCCCCCGGCCATTACACGTGGAGCACACCGCCGGCCGTGCGCCATTTTTCGTGCCGAGACCTTGACATACGTTACACGGTTCGTTGCGCTGGAAATCTATTTCCATCTCCTTGCCGTTGACCGCGTCCATGAAGTCCAAGGCCAAGTCATATCGGAGATCCGCGCCGCGCCGCGTGGAATTTCGACGTCCGCCCCGCGCGCCGAAGCCGAAAAACTCCTCGAATACGTCGCCGAAGGACGCAAAGATGTCGTTGAAGTCCGTGAAGCCGCGGTAACCCTGTTGTTGAAGACCCGCATGACCGAAACGGTCATAAATCTGACGTTTTTCGGGGTCCTGGAGAATTTCGTATGCCTCAGCGGCTTCTTTGAATTTCTCTTCCGCAACTTTATCACCCTTGTTGCGATCCGGATGATACTTTAAGGCCAGAACGCGGTAAGCCTTTTTCATTTCATCAACGGTTGAGGTTCTGCTTACACCCAGCACTTCATAATAATCACGTTTATTCATGGATATTCCGGCCATTTTGTAGTTTCGGCAAAAAGTTCCGCAATGATTACCTCACATAAGCATTCGCCTGCGATTTGTCCATCCCCGTAGGGAATAAATTTATGCGCTTTAGAGCCGCGTCCTACGAGTGTTTATATCTTAATCCAGGCGGCGCCAAAGTCACTTGGGGTGAGCCTCGGGACCCGTGCCCGCATTCCCTGGGCAAGATTTCTCGATCAGCCCTTCTTTAATCATGAGGTTGATGACGCAAGCCGTTCTGTAAGGACAATAAATCGTTTGATTGTAGCACTGCACACATGTATCGCACATGTATTCGTTGTCTTTTTGACAAAAATAAATCCCGTCCTTCTCGGGGTGACGATCACATTGAGCCATTAGCCTTCTCGCTTGACGCTCAGGGCGCTTACCCGACCCAAACCGTTACATTGTGGACAAAATTCTTTTATGAGGCGACCATCCCCCTTGCACTCAGGACACTGAGCGGTGACGGTGAAAAATCCCTTCTTCACCTGCACCTTGCCCTGTCCCTTGCACTTTTCACATTTGACAGGTGGTGTCCCATTCGGAGATCCTGTGCCTCCACAATTCTCGCAAACATCCACCTCCGACGGGTCTGAATGGGAGCCGGCAAAAGAGTCGAAAAACTCTTCGAACCTGTTACTAATGGTTGAATAGACATCGCCCATGTTATCGAAACCGGTGAAACCGTTGTCTGCTAACCCCGCGTGTCCGTACCGATCATACAAAACACGGCGCTTGGGATCGCTTAAGGCTTCATACGCCTCTGCGGCCTCAACGAACTTTAGGGCCGCTTGCCTGGAGCCCTCATGTTTATCCGGATGGTATTGAACGGCTAAGGATTTCCACGCTTTCTTGATTTCGTCGGGGGTAGCCTTTTTCGTAATCCCCAAGACCTTGTAGTAATCCGTTTTCTTCATTGCTCTCCATAAAAGTTGTTGTGGGTCATAGAGCGTACAACGGCCTTATGTCCGATATACCCTACTGACCTCTGCAATTCCGGTGAGAACATCGGATCATCGAAACAGGCGCGGTGTTTGAGGGGACATGCCCTCCATTTACGCCTTTCCAGCATCCGAAGCCTCTCATATTCACAAGGACATCACTAAAAGATATGCACTCCCGCCGAACGCACAAGCCGTCTAGTGTGCTTGTCCTATTTTATTTATTAGTCCCTATGACGTCTCCATCCTCGCAGCGGTGGAGGACACGCCGCTGTGCCGCCAAGTGAACCTTCCACCCCTTGCGCCACAGGGGTTCACTATGATGGTTCGCCGTACTCGAGATGGCTCCGGGATCGCTGAAAGCACGAAGAGAGAATCATCTCCTCTCGCGCCAACCCATACGCCATGCCAAGTAGTTACATGGTTCCCGGTGAACGATTACAGCTATTGAATGCGGGGAGCTTATGATGTGATTGGTGCCGAAGAGGAGACTCGAACTCCTACGAGCATACGCCCACCAGACCCTGAACCTGGCGCGTCTACCAGTTCCGCCACTTCGGCACGAGAGAAATCATGCCACCCTTTCAAAAAGCTGTCAATAGGAAGGCTCCGCAATGAGACGTGTCACACGCGTGAGCAGCCGGCGTCATTCAAGAGCGACCACACCAGCGGTTAAGCGACTGCATCTCCCCAGAGTCGGCTCAAGACCTCAAGTGACTCCATGAGGTCGGCCTTGTTGAAGACCTCGATGGTCAATACTCCGTCGAAGCGCTCTTGAATGAACTTCGCCGTGGGCGTAAGCGTTTCGATGGGCATGAGCCCTAGGCTTTTGTGATCTCGACGGCCAACCCCGTGGATGTGTATGACTTTGGCGCGCTCCAGCCGGCGTCGTAGAAAAGGCAAAGGGTCCAGTGCCATAGCCCAGAAATGCCCCACATCCACACACAAAGGACACGGAAATTCAGAAGCGAGCGCCGAGAGCATTTCTTCGGTGTGGGTTTCCAACGTTTCCACACAAAACCTCTCACACACATCCGAAGCCGTCAGTATCTCTCCGACGGAACGTAGGGAGCAATCCAGCCACTGCGCAAAATCCGGTGAATCCTCGGCAGCCAAATGGGTGATGTACGCCACCGGGCACACAGCCTCGAAGTGCTTGATAACGGCCACTGCCTGCGCGATCTCGGCCTGTGGTCCGGCCAATCGCAGATCCATGGGCAAATGGACCGTGTACGTGAGATCGTGGTCCGCCGCCAATTCGCACAAACGCTCAATTTCCTTTGGTGTAGGGAGATCGGACAAGTCCTTGGCCGACTCGAACGCCAAAAGCTCGATGTCCCGGATCACCGGCGCCGATCGTACAATCTTCTCAATGTTGGTCAACATATCCGCAGGATAGATGTACGATGTGGTTCCAAGCCGCATCATCTTCCCACTGCGAAGACAATAAACACCACCTCGGCCAGCTCGCAGACAGCTCCGAGCACATCGCCGTTTACCATCCCAAGTCGCCTCTGGGCAAAGACTTTGAACCACGATGCGGCGGCAAGGGCCAGAATCACGGCGATAAACCCGCGGAAGCCGCAGAGAACACCAAAGATCAAAATCGCGGCAAGGGCCACTCTGATTGCTTTCGATGAGACGCCGGCTACAAATCCGCTGCCCATACCCTCATCGCCGTACGAGGCGTCCTTGGCCGTGATTACCATTATGCCGCGCCCGATGATGGGAGCCGCAAGGAGCGGCAGATACAGCGGGGTCGCCACTACCAAGGCCGCCGCCTTAAAACCCAGCAGCAGCGTCAAGGCTATTGCTCCGAACGTCCCTAAACGTGAATCTTTGAGGATCTCCCGGCGCCGCTCCGGAGTCACAGGCGCGGCGAGCGCGTCCCAGCAATCACACCATCCATCCACATGAAGGCCGCCCGTAACAATCAACCACAAGGTAAGAACGCCCAATGCAGTTATAATTGGAGGAAATACCAGCCCGAGCAGCGCCTTCCCCAGCACCAAGACCAGGCCTATGCCCGCGCCGATGAGAGGAAAAGCCCATGCGGACTCACCCACCTGCTTCATATCAGGGATAGGATCGAGCCTCGGTCTAAAAATTGTTAAAAAGGCTAAAGCCGTTTTGATGTCCTGCAATGCAAACCCTCGCTAAAAAAGTATAATACCAATGCCTAATCGAAAAAGTAATATGGGAGAGAATCTTCTTGAAAGAAGGATGGGTCCCAAACCCTCTCCAAGCAATTTTGCAATTGCGGAAACCGGCTTTGCAACAAAAGCTCCACCTATCTTACTTTTTTGAAAGCACATCGCTATAAGATCACGATAAACCGAGAACCGGCGGAAGGCGCTCTTGGGGGCCTGCGGCCGAAAAAGCTCTGTTTGCGCTCATAAAATCAGGCGCAGAATCTTATGTCTCGGCGCATTCTTAACGGAAGACGGGGAACAGTGACCCCGAGGCTAATCTATCGGGGCCGCCGTTCAACTACAGCCGGGAAGCGCCCCTTCGTCATTCCGAACAGCGCCTCCTCGTGAACGGCTATCTTCAGTCTATTAATCTATACGGATAAGCTCGTTCGGTCCATTGATTATCGGGAAAGGAGCTTTTAAGCATATCGTATGCTTTGCGTAAGTTTTTGGGATCATGGCTGCTTTTATATTGAGCCACTCCACGGTAATATGTCATTTCGGGAATAAACGTGGATTTAGCAAATCTGCGTTCCAACGTGCTGAAATTCGCCAGCGCCTTGTCGTAGTCTCCCAGGTCGAAATACATCTTACCCGCTCCCAGCAGTTGCGAGGCGAGAAATTCTTCCGGACCTAAAAAGCCTGTAATTCGCTGATGTACGACGCCGTCTTTGTCTAAGGTAAGGAGCGCGGGTGTCCATTTAATAGTATACTTCGGCGCAAGTTCAGGATCATCGTGGTGAAGACGCAAAGGAATAACAAACTGCGGTGTCAATTGCTTCACTTCATCGTTAGGATACGTTACAGCATCCATCTGTTTGCAGCCAATTCATTCGGGGTTGAAAAAGTCCGCCAACACCGGTTTGCCCTCTTGGGCGGCTCTTTCCAAGGCTTTCTTGTAATCGGTTTCCCACGTGATATCCGACATTCCGTTCCCTCCTAGAGTTTTTTCTCCGAGAGACCACACGCAAAGCGTGCGTCATGTTGTAAGAACAGGTTACACGATTGAGCCCCGTGGCGATAGGCACGCGTTTTCTGTTGAATTCATCAGACTTTCGCTCTATGATACGTCAACAGCTAAGACATACGATAACTGTTCACCTCGAGACGCCGACCTTAGGCAGTAGGCAGAGCCGTGTCAACCTGGGTGAACTATTAAGCCATACGCGTGCGCGCCCACGGGCTTCTCTTCTGCCCTTCAGGGGTGCGCCTTCAAGACAAGGTAAACGGTAGGTATCGCATGCGCGCTTCATTCAAAGGCGTAAACATGCCGGCGCTGTTCATGGGCGCAATGCTCTTGCTTCAGGCAGGCCTGATGATCACCCTCGTCTACTTCGGACGGGACATTCGTTCGCACACCCGAGCCGTCCTTGAACAGACATCCACGATGCGCAACGAGACACTGCCCGCCATCGGAGCGGATGTCTCGGGGATTTCCCGAAACACGGCGGAAATCAAAGTGGATATGAACGGAATACGTAATCGCGTGATTTCCATCGACGAGCGCGTCTATGACGTCCGTCGGGGAGTGAATGCCATCGAGCAAGATGTCCAGGGTCTAAATCAGAGCGCCGAGCGCTTTTTTCAGGATCACTCCGGTATGCTATGGGGGATTGCTTTGAATCCGTATATTTTCTTGTGTTTGCCGGCTCTATTAGCCGGAATAGTTATCGGTTTGGCGTTGTACGTGTACAAGAATCGTTCCACAGGCGCTCCCCACTCGCCGATCGAGACTGCGCCGGTTACTCCGTTATCCAAACGTCTGGATGAACTCACCGCTATAATGGGCCGCCTTCGACCGGAAGAACTCAACCGAATCTCAGATGCGGATCTCCGCCGGATAATGAGAGAAACCGAGCGCCTCATTCACGACACGCGGTTGGAACTGGGCCTGCTTTCCAACAAGTTCGAAGATTCTGCTTCGGCAGAAGACGAACCACCGGCTCTGCTCCATTAAGAGTGGTTCGCTAGGCGTCAGTCGCCTTACGCAAAGCGTCTCGCGTCTTTTCAATGCCCACGGTATTCGGTTCAGCCATGCCGCGTGTTGGGCTTGGAGAACTGCATGGTTGTGACGATACTTCCCTTTATTGAAAGCGAGTTTGGTACTCAAGCGCTCCAGTAGCGCCATGCTTGCCCACCAGACTCTCTCCCGAATTGTCGGACACCCGCCCATAGTTTTTCCTTAGGCGCTGCAAAGGAAACGGAAAGCTCCTCACCGGAGTTGACGAGGGATGTGAATTCCTTCGTCTCCTACAGTAGTAGGAAGCCGGCTTCTCTTCAACGTTCACAGGATGAAAGATTAACGCGCCGACAAGTGTTGGGCATAGAACCGCCCTCGGCTTGGTGAACCCTTCCAAAAAACTGGACGATTCTTTGAAATAAAAGTTGCGTAAGCTCTACTTTCTATCGTATAGTAAAATATTAAGTTGTCAAGGCAAAAAAGTAAAAGGTCTTATAGAGCGGCCCGGAGGCGTTTTCCAAAGCACTGCTCATGACGAATGACTCATCTGAGGGGGAACGGCGTTTTTTGCTCATTATTGTCACGCCGCAGTGGTAATGCACGCAAGAGCGTGTACACGGCGTCTCCTATGGCCTCAGCGGAACAGGTTTGCAGGACGTGGGCTTTGTGCGTAGACAAAGCCGGCGAAAACACCCTCTCCCCTCCATATCAGCCATTCCATATTTCAGCCCGTCTTAATGTGCGGGTCGGGATTGTCGCTTAGCGTTCATCTGCAAGAGGGTTGCCCCAAAATCTTCCTAGCCCGGATTTGCAAGGCTTGAGCGGACGACCTCCCCACGAATTTACGCGCAGCGACTCTCCTTGCTTCATGCTCCCAATCCTAATCGGGTATGCCCATGAGTTCTCGGTTGTGCGCAGTCCTCTTGCGGCGCCATAGCTGCAACGACGCTAGATAGGAATACACTACAGGCGTGAGATAAAGCGTCACCACCTGGGAAAGCAGCAACCCGCCGACCACCGCGAGTCCCATAGGCTGACGCGAGGCCCCACCGGCGCCGTACCCTACAGCTATGGGAAACATGCCCGCCACCGCCGCAATGGTGGTCATCATGATGGGCCGAAAGCGCGCTAAAGAGCCTTCCACGGCGGCCTCAAGGGGGGTTTTCCCTTCGCGCTCGGCTTCCAGGGCGAAATCTACCACCATGATCGCGTTTTTCTTCACGATACCAATGAGCATAAAGAGCCCCACAAATCCATAGAGGTTCAGCTCATAGCCGAAGAGCCACAGTACGAGCAAGCCCCCAAACGCTGCGGAGGGCAATCCGGCAATGATGGTCAGCGGATGGAGAAAGCTCTCGTAAAGCGCGGCCAGAATCATATAGATAATGACAATGGCAAAAATGAGCAATATTGACAGGCTGCGAATGGAGGTTTCGAACGCTTCGGCGGTGCCGCTGAACTTTGAAAGCACTACGTCGGGGAGGATTTGCGACGCTGTTTTACGGAGCGCTTCGGTCGCCTGACCCAGGGAATACCCAGGGGCCGTATCATAAGAGATCGTGACCGAGGGCAATTGCCCATAGTGGTTGATGGTTAAGGGACCCACCTGAGGCTTTAGGTCCGCTACCACGTCCAACCTGACCATGTCGCCCGTGGTGTTCTTCAGGTAAATGTCCGCCACTTGCCCTTCATTCACCTGGTACGATTTGCCTACTTGAAGCACGACCTTGTAGGTGTCTGTGGAGGCGTAAATATTTGAGATTTCGCGCGAACCGAATGCGGAAAACGCCGACTGCTCGAGTTCTTCCGCGCTGATGCCGAGTGAACCGGCCTTGTCCCGCTGAATATCTAGAAAGACTTCGGGATTCTGAATGTAGAGATTCGAGTTTACACCCTTGAGCTGCGGCATCGCGTACATAGCGTACGTAAGCTTTTGCGCCGCAGGGAACAACGCCCGCGTATCCGCTGATTGTAGAATAAGCTGATAAGGACTCGCCGTAAATTCCGTGTTGATTTCGATGAGGGGCGGCACGGAAAAGAAGGTCATCAGACCGGGCAAGGAATTCGCCACCGGGAAGAGTCGCGCCATAACCGCCGTGGCCGGAGCCGCACGCGGGGGCCGGTCCTTTAGGAACGCAATGGTAAAGCCCTGATTCCTTTGAGGAAATCCCGCCACATTGAGCACGGATCGAATGTCCGGATCACTCTTGAGCATCGGTTCAAGTTGTCTGAGGTTGGCCTTCATGGCTTCCGGGGAAATCCCCTGCCCCGCGATATTGAATCCGATCATGTAGTTCATGTCCTCAGGAGGGACAAATCCCTTAGGAATCACCGCGAAGATGTAGAGGGTTCCACCAAGTACAAGCGCGGCAACTACAAGCATGACCGCGCGATGCCGAATGGCGCTCCTGAGCGTCCAGGCGTAAAATTTGAGCATGGCGCCGAAAATGGGGTCGGTCTCCGCAAGCTTTGTTCTGGGGCTTAAGAGACGACTGCTCAACATGGGACTCGCCATAAGCGCGGAAATACCGGAGAGCACGATGGCTACCGTAATCGTCACGGCAAATTCGTTGAGAACGCGACCGTAAATACCAGCCATAAACATAATCGGGACAAACACCACCGCGAGGCTGGAGGTCATGGAGATGATCGTGAAAACGATCTGCCCCGCTCCGTCTACCGCAGCTTGGAACGGCTTTTTGCCCATTTCGAGATGCCGTACGATGTTTTCGAGCACCACAATGGCGTCGTCAACGACAAAGCCTACGGAGAGCACCAGAGCCATGAGCGACAAGTTATCGAGCGAAAAGCCCAGGGAGTACATGACTCCGAAGGTGCAAATAATCGACAGAGGGATAGCGATACTGGCTATGATGGTGGCGTAGATATTCCGCAAGAAAATGAACACCACCCCGATTACCAGCGCTATGGCTATTAACAAGGTAAGTTTTACATCGTGGATGGACGCCCGAATGGATTCGGACATGTCGTAGATGATCTCAAGCTTGATCGTGGGCGGCAAAGATGTGCGGATTACGGGCAACAGCTTGCGGATTTCATCCACAATGTTGATGGTATTTGATCCCGGCTGTCTCTGCACGGCCAAGGCGACGACCTGCTTACCGTTATAAAAGCTGGTCACCTTGTCCGCGTAGACGCTGTTTTCGATTTGGGCGATGTCCTTGAGGCGAACTGGTTGACCCTCCACGTAGGATACGATTATCGGCTCGTATGCGGCAGCGTCCATTAGCTGACCGGAGGCCTTGATCGTTCGCGTCTCCGCGGGGCCGTCCAGGGTTCCCAGCGGCAGGTTCACATTCTGGGACACCACGGCGCGCATGACGTCATTGAGACCAATGCGTTTTGCCGCCAATAGATCCGGGCGCACGTAGATACGCACCGTAAATTTTTGCTGACTGTAGTTGATGATCTGCGCCACACCGGGTATGAGCGATAAGGTATTCGACACGTAGGTTTCGGCGTAGTCGTTCACCTTGTAGAGCGGCATGGTATCCGACGACATGGCCATGTAAAAGATGGGGCGCTCCGCCGGGTTCACCTTACTGAAGGTAGGCGGACTCGGCATGTTCGGGGGGAGCAATCCTGAAGCCTTGGTGATCGCCGCCTGGACGTCCATGCCTGCGCCGTCGATCTTACGATTTAGATCAAACTGCAGGTTGATGGTGGTCTTGCCTTGGCTGCTGGACGAACTCATGGTTCTCAGCCCGTCTATGGCCGAGAACTGCTTTTCCAGGGGTGTGGCCACGCTGGAGGCCATTGTTTCGGGATCCGCTCCCGGCAGCAACGCCTGCACGGATATGGTGGGGAAGTCCACCTGCGGCAAAGCGGAAACAGGCAGGTAAATATAGCCGATTACCCCGAAGAAGATCATGGCCGCCATCAGGGTTATGGTTAGGACCGGGCGACGTATGAAGATTTCCGTGATGTTCATTTCTTCGCGTCACCTTTGTGAGCCGGACTTCCCGGATGCGCTGTAGGAGGCTTGTCGGGAGTCTCCGGTTTACCGTCGCCTTTACCTCCGGCTTTTTGGGGGGCGCCGGGGCCGCCGCTGGGAGGACCGCCGGCCTGTTGCATTTGCCGCATCTGTTCCCTGGTGATGACTTTGGCGCCGGGTCGTAACATGAGAGCGCCGCTAGTGACGACGGTTTCGCCCGGTTTTAAGCCTTCCGCGACGATAACCAGGCCGCCGTCCCGCCGCGCCACCTTCATCGGTCGCATGCTTACACTCTGGTCTTCGGCCACTACCCAGGCGAATTGACCGTCGGGGCCATCGTTTACCGCCTTGTCGCTAACTACTACGCTGTTCGGATCCTCACGGAGTTTCAGGCGCACATGCACGAACTGTCCCGGCCAAAGCTTGGACTCCTTATTCTCAAACGTGCCTTCCAGGGCAATCATACCGGTTCGCGGGTTGATCGTGGAGTCAATTAGGGTCAAAACGCCGGTCTCGGGGGGCTCGCCATTGCCTATTTTGATAGTGACCTCGAGGGGATGCTTTTCCGCAAATTTCTGAATCTCAAGGAGATACTTGCCGGGTAGGGAAAATTTGGCCTTTATGGGTTGTGTTTGCCTGATGGTAACTAGTTTGTCCTGGTTGGCATTCACCATATTGAAATTGTCTATGAGCTTTTCACCGGACTTACCGGCTATGGGGGATTTGATGTGACAATAGCTCAGGTTCAGGAGCGCCGTTTCCAGCTCGGCTTCGTGCAGACGCATCTCGAAAAACTTGGCGTTCATATCGACTTCTTTGGTTTCGAGTTGCTCTAAACTAATAGCCTTTTGGTCGTGTAATGTCTGAAATCGCTTGTATTCTCGTTTAGCCTGCTCATACTGCACCCTTGACTGATTCACGCGGGCGTCTATCTCCTTGACCTTAGCCTCGAAGGGCGCAGGATCAATGGTAAAGATGTCCTGATCCGGCTTGAGATAATCGCCTTCCTTGAAGAAGATGCGGATGAGTTCTCCCGTGACCCGCGCCTTGATGTCAACCACGTTGTATGCGGCGATGTTACCTATGCCCTCGAGATAAACGGCAGTGTCCTTTTGTTCAACCTTGGCTAATTCCACCGGCACGGGGAAGTCGGGCTTGCCGGTCTTTTCCTTTGGTCCACCACAGGAAACCAGCAGCGCAGTTATGGAAAATACGATCAGAGAAAAAAAAACCGACCAGATCTTTCGTCTCCGCGATATGTGTTCACGGTTCATGCGAATACCGCCTTACAGAATAACAAGAATGGTAACCGTTCACCGGGAGTTCATACATCCTGCAACGGCGACATGAAAGCAGAGTGAATACACCTCTCCGCAAGCCGGTGAAGTATACACTGCCGCTGTTTGGACCAATCGGGACGGGTTCACCTGTCTCGGGCACTGGAAGTTACCATGAAGAACCGGGCCGAAGCAAGATCCTACCTGCGTGACATAGATGGGCGCCGAGGCTTTGCCAATCGTGGTTTCCTGTGCTAAGGGAAATCGGTGTGTTCCTCAACGATTTATACATTGACTCCTTAACCACACCACGGAATCCATACATGAATAATCCATCAGTCCTTATGCTCGCCGGCGAAGCTTCCGGAGATCACCATGCAGCCTCTCTCGTGGCGGCTGTGAAGGTGCAACGCCCAGACATCAGGTTCTACGGCATCGGAGGTGACATGCTCGCGGACGCCGGTATGGAGCTGCTCCATCACTATCGAGACGTCAACACCATAGGGCTCAGTGAAGGCTTCGGCAAACTCCGCCTCATTTTGGCATCTTACAACACCATGAAACGTGAGCTGCTCAGCGGACGCCATGACCTGTTTATCCCCGTAGACTTCCCGGATGTGAACATACGCCTGTGTTCCTTTGCCAAGCGGGCCGGCACGCCCGTCTATTACTACATTAGCCCGCAGGTGTGGGCTTGGCGCAAAGGGAGAATCGAGAAGATTGCGACGCGGGTGGATCGAATGATGACCATCTTCCCCTTTGAAGCGCAAATCTATCGGAATGCGGGATTGCAGGCCGACTTTGTGGGACACGGCATGGCATCGGAAGTCCCCGCGGCGGCGGACAAACGCTCTATTCGGGACGAACTTGGCGTCACCGCCCCGTTCGCTTGCGCACTTGTCCCAGGGAGCAGACAGGCTGAGGTTGCGCGAATGGCGCCTCTCATGCTCGAGGCGGCGCGCATCCACACCGGCCGGTTTCCGGACACTCAGTTTCTCTTACCGCTGGCCGGCGAACATCTGGCGGGATTAGTGCAAACAGCCCTCCAGAGCGCTCGTGTAGAGGTGATTGTCACTCGCGGGGGCGCCGCGTCGGTGATGGCGGCTTGCGACTATGGACTCGTCACATCCGGGACGGCCACCTTGCAGGCGGCTCTATGCGGGATGCCCCATGCGGTGGCCTACATATTGGACGGATTCACGTGGTTCCTGGCGATGCACATCCTGAAACCGCTTGTTATGGATAAGGACATCCATGTGGCCATGTCGAACGTGCTGGCGATCCAATCCGAACGCGAGACTGGGTCTCCTCTGGCCCTTCTAGCAGCCGAGGGAATTCGCATTCCCTGCGGAGAGTGCGGGCGTCCGCTCCTGACACCGGAGCTGTTGCAAGACTCTGCGAACGCCGGCGCCATGGCCGAATGGCTGGAGCGCTTTCGCACGGACGCCAATTTGATCCGCGTCACCAAACAGGGGTTCGATTGGATACGCAACAGCTTGATTCAGACGCAGACGAAAACCGCCGCAGAAATCACACTTGAATTTTTTGAGAAGCGGGAGCACTGACAAGTTGGTCTCTCATTCGGCGGGAGCCCGCTCATGTGACGCCTAACTCGTATCCAGTAAGTTCGTACAAAGGAAAGGCCCATGCGCATGGTAGGGACGCAGGGCCTTTCTATGAAATATAAGTTCAAAAGGTAGGTATCTGTTCGGTTCAGACACCCTCTTTCGGGAGGTGTTCCAAAAAAATTCACCGGGGGTTGGAAACATACCGGTAGCGACTTCGAGACCAAGTAAGTAGTAGCCTCTCCTCCCTATTGGTTACCATTTTTGCAGCTATCAAGTATCCTACAAAAGTGAAATATGTAAGCGCTTGTTTGTAGAGCACGGCGCACAACAACTTGGAAACTGTTCAACGGGAAACAAGCGCCTACTAGGCCCGCGGTAAGGTGGACTGAGGGAGAAACAAGCCTTGCCTCTGCGATCACCGGACGCAGAGTCCCGTCAAGGCGGTGACCCATTACCAATTGATAAGGTGATTTGGAGTGTTTCTATTTCTTTCAGAACTCGCAGCCGACATGGCGACATCGCAGACAGCGTGGCGGATCCCACGTTTATTGCACGTCGCAGCGTTCGTCATTATTCTTCTGTGTCCGGCCTTCTTGATGGCCGTGGCCGCTTCGCAGCCCGCCGACGCCGCGGAGTCGGCAACATTGACCATTCAAGGCAGAGTAATTGACGCTACAGGCGCTCCTGTTCCAGACGCTTCGATTATTCCTTACCTCGATGGAAAACCCAGCCTACCCAAGCGCCAAACACCCGGCGGACAAGAATTCTCCACCGGTCAGAAGGGTTTGTTCGTCGTGGAATTCACCAAGGATGTGAAAACCATCGTGGATGGTGAATGGAGTGTAAAGATCACAAGATCCGGCTTTGCGCCTACAGATCCCCTTCGACTCAACATTCACGACCAAGGAGTGGAAAACGGCGAACGCCGGTTTGTGGCTCAGCTCGCAGCAACTCTGGAAAGGACCAAAGGGCCGGCGTTCTGGATTGCGCTCGGAGTCTTCATCCTGGTATACGTTACGATCATGTTCGAGTTGCTCCATCGCACCTTGGCGGCTTTTCTTGGGGCTTCGGCGCTTTTGCTCATTACGCACAGTATAGGAACATTTCACGAGGATTTTAGAATTATTACGTATGAGCAGGCCATGCGTGCAGTGGATTGGAATGTGGTTTTCCTCCTTATAGGCATGATGCTCATAGTTGGCGTCTTAAAGAAGTCCGGAATTTTTCAGTGGATGGCTTACAAGTCCTTTCAACTCTCCAAAGGACGCATCTTCGTTCTGTCGTCGGCGCTATGCATCATTTCCGCTGTTACGAGCGCCTTCTTAGACAACGTCACGACAATGTTATTGCTGACGCCCATCACCATCGAAATTGCCCTGGCGCTGCGGGTATCCCCCTTCGTTTTTCTCCTCCCCGAGATACTGGCTTCAAATATTGGAGGCACGGCGACCAGCGTGGGCGATCCCCCGAATATCCTCATCGGCTCCTATGCGGGGCTCAGTTTCAATGATTTCGTCATTAACCTCGGGCCGGTGGTGCTTGTCACCCTGATCGCCCAACTTGTTTACAACAAATATCATTACCAGGCGACCTTTGAAAAATCGAAGGTCCAAGATGTTGACTCTATGGTCGGGTACCTCAAAGAGAAGTACCCCATCACGGATCACTCAATCCTTCGATGGGGTGGCGCCGTCTTGCTGGGCGTCATCGTGCTGTTCACGATGCACGGGTTCTTTCACATGGAGGTCAGCGTAGCGGCCATATTCGGCGCAGGCCTAGCCATTCTCGTCACCCGCACGGACATGGCGGAATTGCTCGAAAACGACATCGAGTGGCCGTCGCTGGTGTTCTTCATCATGCTGTTCATCGTGGTAGGCGCGGCGGAACACACCGGCATCCTGCAATCAGTCGCAGACGCTATTCTTAAAGTGTCTTCAGGCAATATAACCGCCACTATATTGATCGTTCTTTGGGTCTCCGCGATAGCCAGCGCGGTCGTAGATAATATCCCTTACACGGCCGCGATGCTCCCCATTGTGGTCTTTCTCAACCGCACCACACCGGGCGCGGAATCAGGGGTCATATGGTGGGCTTTGGCCCTAGGAGCGTGCTTCGGGGGGAATGGCACCATAATCGGCGCATCGGCCAATGTGGTCACAGTAGGAATAGCGGAAAAGGCGGGGTATAAGATCACGTTCGGACGCTTCTTTCGGGAAGCGGCGCCGATAACAATTTTTAGTCTCATTATTTCATCAATATACTTGCTGCTCGCATTCTGAGTCGGGCGTGGGCGGGTCGTAAAGCCGGCCTGTTTCAATGCAGCAGTCATTACGCAACAAAGGGAGGAATCTTCCATGCCCCATAGGGTTCCCGTATCCAAACTCATGGTGCGACCAAGTGAATGGCCTCAGCTCCGGTCCGATACGGACGTGGACACCGCCATCAGAATACTGCGTATCGTCACCGAAGACCGCAAGCTGGAGCACGGGCATTCGACTCCCCTTGTCTTTGACGAACATTATAACTTGTTGGGATTTGTGCATCTGTTGGATCTCTTAAAAAGCGACCGTCCCCGCTGGAGTAAGCCGGTCCCTGAAATCGCGGCGGACGTTTCTCCCCCGTCGGCGGAGCCAGTGCGGAATCTCGTGCGGCCTTTTACCACTACATTGAACTGCGAAGACAGTATTGTTACGGCGTTGGACATTATGATCGAACATTGCGTCAGCATGCTCCCCGTTATGGAAAATGGGAAATTCGTGGGACTCATTAAGCTCTCCGGGATATTCGGAGAGGTAGCCGCAATCCTCTTCGACAACGATGACTCAGAAGAAAAGGACCGGCTGATGAGAGATTACCGATTCTAGTCGCTGCGGCGGCCCGTTCATCACTTTTGAGGCGGCGAATCGGAGTTTGTCATCTTCAGAACGCGGATGCCGTCTTTGCAGTAGATGGGCGGGAACTCCCTCGAGTCCAGCACCGCAAAACTGCCGCATGGTTTCGCTATGTCTTTGATGTAGTCGTCGAAGGGAGGAAAATACTTCGGTTTCCTGAGCTTTGGGGCATAAAAATCCGATTCCCGGACCACGAGGTAGTCGATGTTGTATTTGCGGCTGAATTCTCTCACGTCTTCGGGGTTGTTCGAATAATACGCCTTGAAGAGATCGAACGTCCGTTGACGAATCTCGTCCCAATACGGTTGAATCCACGTGTGGGAAAGCTCGTATGTTACGAGCGCCTTGCGTCGCCCGAAGGTGAGCGTGTTGTCCATGAGTTCGGGATGTCCGGCAGTGAGCGCCGACTTGGGGGTAGTGTGCAGGAACTTGTAGAGATCGGCGTACTGGGAGTAATCGAACACACTGAGCCCGTAAAGCCTTATCCCGCCTATGAGCAAGAGCGCGGCCACAATGACTCGGCCGTGTTTCTTGAGGCCGCATGACTCCACCACGATCCTTAGACATATAGCGGCCACGAGGCAATAAAACACGTTAATGGAGTATTCGAGATACCGCGAAGGGATGAACAGCTTGAGCAGGACCATACGAGCCGCGATGTATAACACCAGCGATGCCGGCGCCAAATATAAAAAAACTCGGAACCCTTTGTAGTAATCGAAATCCGGAGCGGCTTCGCGGTTCCGTATCGCCAAGGCCACCATAAGAATAAGTGCAATTACAAACAGCCAACTCGCGACAAGTCCGGTGTTTTCGAAGCCGGCGTTGAAGATCCACGGCTCCAGAATAATCTCTCGAAAGAAAGACGGAACGGGATACAGCCAATAGCGACCGTGGGGGCCGTATTCCGGTAGTCCGGCCATTTGCGCCGCGGTGACAAGCGAGCCGATCTTAGGATTGTATAAAAAGAGGTGCTTCAGGAGCACGGCAAAAAAGCCCAGCAAAATGGGTATCTGACACAACATAAACGGCACGGGCGCCATCGGTTGAGCCTTGACGGGTTCTTTGCGCCGATAGCGTGATGCGGCGACCGTTCTACGGCTGCGGGCAGGGTTCGCTATAACCTGCTGCGGCTTACGAAAGACACCCCATACCCACATGACAACGCTAAAGATCTCCTTTTGGCGCGTATGCGCCAGATAGAGAATCTGCGTGGCCGCGCATAGCACGAACAGATACGGGTTGAACACACCTTGGAGGCCTATGGTGACGCCGGCCGCTGCAATCCGGTCTCGCGAAATGAAATACAAGTAGGCCAACAGCATGGGATACACGAAGCTTTGGGAAAGGCCTCCCGAAATCTTCATCATAAACGACCCGAAAAGCGTGAAGAAGCACACGGCAAAATACGCCGTTAATTCATCGCCTAGTTGAAGCGCCAAAGCAAAGACAAAAGATCCCGCGACGACAAACAAGATGAGCGTGAGTAGCTTTGAAAACAACAAGGGGTTAACCACCTGGGCGGCGATATAATTCACCGCTTTCACTCCCCAGGGCACATAAAACTTGGCGTACTCCGTGAGCAGATCGTTCTGATACAACTCCGGATCAAGCCACTGCTGCATCCAGTAGGTTTGCTGCCGGCCGTCATCATTGAGAGCATAAGGGTTGAAAAGGGTGACGCCTTGTCCTATGAGGAAGGCCGCCGTAAGTCCCAGCGCCACGAGACCAACATTCTTGGCGTTGAGGGTGGGGAGCGGCGTGAGTATTTTCATGTGATACCTAAACCGCACGGGCTATAAGGTTTCCCGTGCGTCAATATTAATATATTTTACGCAGTGGCTTCTTACGGATATACCAAAGTTTCGCTCAGAGAGGTAATGGAAATACGCGCTGGTTGCAACGCCCCCTTCAGTGACCATCTGGTGGATTGAACACGCTCCCGAGATTCAGCAGTTTCTCAAGCCGCTCGATCACTATGGTGTTGCCGCAATGATTTTCACGAGTAATGGTACGCCGGAAGCGCTCCACCGATTGTTCCATTTCTTGGAACAAGGCAAGTTTAGGCTCCGTTTCCAGGGAAAATAGGCCATACCCGTTTTTCTGCACAAAATAGGCGTTCAGGAACTGTTCGTACGCATTTCCTATCGGAAAACATATGAGCGGCTTGCCGAGAACCAAGGCCTCGGAAATTACGTTGTGACCTCCATTAATGACCGCATATCTGCATGAGGCAAGATCGTCGAGAAAACACTCGGATGAGAATTCTTTGAACTCTAGATTTTTGCGACGAGGCGCCGCTCCAAAACCATAGACCACAAAGCGGGTATTCATACATTCCAGCGCATCGAACAGGCGATGAAAAGTCGGAGACGTCTGATACACCACCACGTGATTGCCCACGGACGATCGGCGCATGAGCGCTTCGTGACGTATCACAGCAGGGAGGACTTCCGCCCTTTGAGGATCTTTTACCGGTAGCTGAAAGAATGAGGAAATCAAGTACTGGGAGGCGCGACTAAACAGGGCGCGCATCGGCGCCTCAATGAGAAATCGACCCAGAGGCTGTTTCGGTTGAGTTTGATAGACGCATTCGCTCACAATATGCTGATGATCCAAGCTAACCACTGGACGACCGGCGCGGCGTCCCGCCAGGGGAGTGAAATACTCGTAATCCGTTATGATGAGATCAGGATCGAACTCCCGAATTACACCGACCAATCTTCTCACCACCTTCACGGGAGACAATATAATTCCTATGGCATTGGAGACGGTTCCTACAACATCCACGACATTATTCTTGTAGAGCGTCGCGGGAATGGGCACTTCGTGCACCGGGTAGCCCTTTTGTCTCAAGCCGAGGACGTGCCCGCCGCCGACGAAAACGACTTCATGTCCCTTGCCCCTGAGGTCCTCAGCCACAATGGTGGAGCGATTCACGTGTCCTCGGGCGTCCCCCATCACACCGTAGAGTATCTTCGCCATGCCGTTCCCTTCTTGTACTACCTACTGCGTCACTCAACTGGAAGGCCTTAGTCCGGTAAACGGTCAGAATCAGTGGATCGGAAGGCGCCTCAATAACCAGCCGACACGATAAGACAAAAACAGCCGGATGGAAAGCGGCCGGAACAACGCAACCGGCTCTTGTTTCCGGATTCCTACAGAATTACTCTCAACGATCTTCAAGGGTATTTCCCTAGTAGCCATTAGATTGTTATACTGCTTGTAGGCCCGACTTTCACACGGGCGCACTCTGAGGGGGCGGAAAGGTGTGGAATGCCGGAAAAAAGAGTTATTAGCCTGAGAGAAGTGGTCAATGACATTCGAGCGGGCTACACATCCGCGGAACTTATGGAGAAATACCGTTTTTCATCGGTTGCGCTTCGTAAGGCCTTTCGGAAGCTGATCGACTTTCAGGTGCTCGACAATACCGAGCTGTCGGAAAGCCGCAATCTTTATCAAATACCCGATGCGTCCACACTGCGCAACGTCCCGAGACGACGAATCACGACACCGCTAAGTATTTACGAAAACGATAATCCCTTTGTTCCAGGTGTGATTAAAGACTTATCTGAAACGGGCATCTGTATTGAAGGCATCCAGAGCGAAATCGCCCAAGAGAAATGCTTCATCATACGGGGAGGATTCGGAAACGCCGTGACGGTTGTTTTCAACGCCAAGTGCAGGTGGGTCAATAGGAGCGGCCCCAAGCCGGTGGCAGGCTACGAGATCGTGGATATTTCCATGATGGATGCCAAGCAGCTCCAGAAGCTGATGACTCGGGCTTAGGTTACCTGTGCGTGCTGCGTCTCGAGGACGACCTGTCATGCAGCGCAAAAGAAGTACCGTAACCGTTGCCTAAGATCGCTCCATTCCCCGCGAAGCGCCGAGGGCGCTCCGGAGAAGAGACGAATCTCTCCTCCGGTTCTAATCAAGCCACCGGGTTCACACCCTCTTCAAAACTCTCCGGGCTCACGCCTTATTGCGCTTCTTTGGTTTGGTAGGCGCCGACTTCTGCTGAAGGCGTTCGACGGATCCCTTCAGGGTGGCGAGTTCCTCGCCCATGCGCTCGAGGTCCGTCCCAAGTTCCGGTGTAGGTTGTTCTTGGGTCTTCTCCGTAACGGATTTAAGAGCTGTTTTGAGGTTGTTTATTTCCTCGTTTATTGGGGCCAAATCTCTTTCCAGACCCTCGGTATACGTCTTAGACGCCACACCTTCAAGATCCGATCGAATGGCTTCCACGCGGCGGCTCATGTTCTCAACTTCAGACCTCAAGGGGTCTACTTGACTCGCGAAATCTTCCAGTGATTGCTTCCAGGGCTCCGATGTTAAGGTGGCCCTCAGTTCGTCCATACTCTCTTGAACCGATTGCAAGCGCTGGTTGAGCGGGCCTATGTCATCCGCCATAGCTGCAAGCGCGTCGGCTGAAGCCTTACCACTCAGGTCGCCGCGCAGGCCGTTTACATCCTGGTTGACGCGGTCGAAATCACCCATAAGCGGCTCGATATGATTGCGCAGATCATCCAGTGATGAACGAACCCCTTCCAGTTCGCTCTTCAGGCTCTCGGAGGCGGCGACTGCCGATTCCAGACCGTCGATGCGGTTACTTAGCTCCGCGGCCAGGCCGGACACATCGCCCTTGACTGATTCGATTTCGCCTCTAAGAGGCGCTGTTTCGTTGCGGACGTTTTCCAGATGATCGTGTGTTACGGCTTGCTGCAAGAATCCCTGCACGGCGGCGATGCTATCGGTGAGGTCCGACCGAAGGCCGGAGACCTCGTTTTTGAGAGAGTTTATTTCTCCTCTGAAGGGCGCGGTTTCACTGCGGACGTTTTCCAAAGCGTCGTGGGTAACGGCTTTCTCCAAGCGCTCTTTGAGGCCCGCTGTGCCGGATTTAAGTTCTCCCAATTGACCTACCAACGGTTCGACCTGGGATTTCAAAGCGTCCAGGTGTTCCATTCCTGCGGCGGACTCGACCTTTGCGCGAAGACTCTCAAAGTCCTTGAGCACTTCATCAAATCGCTCAGTTAGGGGAGTCATGGTCCGCATGACCTGCTCATCTTTGGCAAAGAGACCGCCGAGATTACTGTCGATTGCGCCTATTTTCGCCTCAACTGATTGAAGCCGCGCTTTTATGGGGCCGTTTGCTCTTCCGAGCCGGTCTTCGGAAACCGCATCTTCGACCTTTCTGATTTGCACTTGTATGATATTCATTTGGTCGGTGAGGTTTTCCACATTCTTTGCGAGCGGATCCACCTCTCTCGATATCTTGCTGTTAATCTCACCCGCCGGCACGGCATTTCGGCGGTCAAGGATCGAACCGATTTCCTTCTTGTAGCGTAGCGTTAGCCAAACAAGGAACAGGACAAGCAAAAAAGGCCAACTTAAGATGCCGTCAATCACTTTCTCAACCAGCGTGAACACGCCTTGCGCCAATTCATACATATACATCTCCTGTGTGATCTCAGGTATTAGTGATCCTAGCAGGTCATGGGTTCACTAATGGTAGAGCGGGGCTTGGGGAGGCTCTGCACTCGGTGAAGCACGGAGGGTTAATTTTTCTCCCTCGCGGCCGGCGCAGCGCGTTTTCAAATTGTCGCCCCACTTCCGGTGAACGGTTATTTAAAGTTTATTCTACCGTCCGCGACTGATACCTTAGAAAAATCCCCCAATTGTGAAAGGGTATTATACGAATGATAAGAGGGATGTCGTCAAGACTTATCTGATGGAAGTGAGAAAAACTTGCAGATCTTACCCGCAGATCCTTCCTCAGGAACTCTCTGTTCGCGCGTGATGATACTCATTCGCGCTAAAAATTGTGGGGCGGCGCTTGGTTGCGTTCCGCTAAACCTACCATCTTGTAGGTGATTTCAGCCTAAGAGTACATCCAGGTAAGCAATGCGTTGTTAATACGAGGTAATAGGCCGTTGTTGCTATGGCACAATTTGTGCTCAATGTCATACAACGATCGGGCAGTCGTTGATCTTTCTCCTCCCCCAGGGCTTCGGGGACCATATACCCGAAGCCGCTTCCAACGCTAAAAACATGAAAAACACTTCGGTGACTTTGCTTTTCCCAACAAATGTATATTTTTAGAAGTGGTGGAGGGAAAATAGGGAACCCCCCTCACGGATGACAACAAGTTTTCCTTTCCTAAATTCCGATAAAAGTGTATCATCAGCTAAATTATTCAACAATCGGAGGCTTCAATGAAGGGTGGAACAGCTCGGGTGTTCATGTTTTTCTCGGCATGCCTTCTTGTCGGCATTTTCTCTTTAGCGGCTTCCGCTAAGACCCTCGAAGGTTACAGGGATGTTAAACTCGGCATGACCAAAGCTCAGGTTTTGGAAGTTTTACAAAAAAGCCCCATGCACTTTTCGTACGAAGACAGCGGCAATGAAGTGGGTGAAATCGTGCGGGGTGACGATCTCTTTCGATATGCGACATATAAATTCGACAAGAGCGGCGCCCTTGTGGAAATCGATCTCCAAATGCGTGAAGTCATGGGACGTGATCGTTGCATCGAGACCTATAACAGCCAAAACGGTATGCAGGTTTCCCCGTCTAAACGGTGCGCCACCGGTTCGATAACCATCGAAGTAAAAGACAACCTGATCACCATGAAGAAAAAGGCTCCGAATGGGGCGGGGACAAAGTCGGCGGCCAGCCGGGAACCCTCTTCATAAGCGCAGGACTAGCGTCCGACGTCGGGTCTACGTAACGAGGACAGCCGCGCGACCTTATACAGGCACTCTTCCGTCTTTCGTGAATTCTCCGTCGCTGCTTGAACAAAGCCTATTGACCCTGTCAATGTTAACGACACAAAAGGCGCATCCACCGCATAGCATGGAAGCGCCTTTGTTCTACCGGCCTTCACGTTCGTCCTTGTTTCTCGCGAGGCCGCTTATCACACCCAAGCGCGTCGTACCAGGTGAACAGCCCTCGGCGCCGGCGCGTCGGCCCTTAGTGGGCGCCTACACCCTCTTCTGAAGTCTTCAGCCACAAACGCAACGCCTCAGCTACGCTCCACGCCTGAGCTATACATCCACTGGGTGTGAAGGGCGGTTCAGCGTCAAAGATCTCGCTTATTGAACCAATACCCGCGTCATCCAGTTGCGGTAGCAATACATCCAGGAATTTACGTGCGCCGGCCTTATCATGAGGATGCAATTTCATCCATGCGTCAACAAAAGGCCCGAGCAGCCACGCCCATACGGTGCCCTGGTGATATGCAGCGTCTCGGGACCTCAGGTCACCGTAGTATTTCGGTTTGTAGTCCGGATTACCCGGCGCTAAGGTGCGCAGACCCACAGGAGTGAGCAGTTTCTCCGTAACCACCTCGACTACCGGCCGCCACTTGTCCTCACAGAGTATCGGATGCTCCAATGATATGGCTAAAAGTTGATTTGGTCGAAGGGACGCATCCTTTATTTGCCCTTCGCCATCTATTACATCATAGAGGTATTGTCCTTCCTCGAACCAAAATTTCTCATTGAAGGACGTGTAAGCTTTCTCGGCATGTTCAGCTAACCGGGCGGCTTCCACCTCGTCCCTTTCTTCTTCACGAACCCACTTCTCCAAGAGTTTTAGCGTGTTATACCACAGAGCGTTGATCTCCACAGCCTTTCCGCGGCGCGGGGTCACAACCCAGCCGTCTACCTTTGCGTCCATCCAGGTAAGCTGATAATCCTCTTGTCCTTGTCTCAACAAACCATCTTCCGGATCAACCTTGATGCCGAAACTTGTGCCTTCCAGGTGATGTCGGACGATGCTCTTCAGCTTCGGGAGCAAAAGGTGAAGTGTGGATGTATCGCCCGTCACTTCCGTGTATCGGTTCATCGCATGAGAAAACCACAGGGATGCATCCGCCGTGTGATAGAGGCCTTCCTTGTGTCCCTCGGGGAACATATTGGGGATCAAACCACCTCGCACGTAGTGGCCAAAGGTCCGCAAGATAGAGGCGGCCTCGCTATATCGGCCGGTCATCAGCGTCAGGCCTTCGAGGCTTATCATGGTGTCTCGACCCCAATCCGTGAACCAGTGGTAGCCGGCTATTACCGTGCGAATCTCGTGGCCCACCGCCTTTGCTCGCGCCGCATCCTGGGGCCTCCCAATCGGGCTGATTATGAACTGGTCTGCGGCCAGCACGAGTTCCTTACCGCGCCCTGCGCTCGCCGACGGCGGCGCCAGCGTGAGCAAGTTGTCTCTCCGTTGTTGTTCGTATCGTAGGACCTCGTCGGGGGTTAAAGCCAGCATAGTTTCCCAACTGTGAGTCGAAGCGGTGAGCGCCGATGATACATCTTTTCGTAGATCTATACTGAAATAGCCGGGGCTCCATAGCCGGCTTCTCGCGTAAAAGCCGCGCTGTTCTTCCATCCAGAACACGAGATTGTCGATGTGTTCGCTCTGGAGCCTATACACGGCGCCTTCGCCATAAAGCGTCATGCGCAGCGGCGGCAGGGCGTCATGAAGAGCGCTCACCTCATACCTGTGGCCCTGAACCGTCACCGCATAGGTTTGGTTTACGGCCGTATCCACAGGGGCTTCGTGTGATCGAAAATTGACCGCCGGCCGAAGAGTTAAGCGAACCGATCCGTCACCTTCCAGGAGCCGGTAAATGATATGGATACTATTCTGCATGTGCGGCATGACGAGCCGCTTTTCAATTACCCACTTACCCATGGTATACCGCCAGATGGGTAGGCCCTGTCGAAGACGAAATTCCGTTTGGAAGCCCGCTCCATGAAAGATCAAGGGTTCGCCCGCCTTGTTGTCGGCATCCAATTTAATTTTTTGTCCATCCGGGAACTCTATTTGCTCGGCCAAGTCGTTGAACATTACCATTCTTCCGAAGGGCGCAGGTAACGCGGATATGAGGAGCCCGTGATAACGTCTGGTTCGAACACCGCAGATGGTGCTCGACGAATAGCCGCCTAAACCGTTGGTCAACAGCCATTCCCTCGTGAGAAGGTTTTCCATTTCGTCTATATTTGCAGTGGTAACCGGCACGGAAAAGGTCATATTAGTCACTAAGCCAATCCTCCTTCCGGCTTACGGGGCACAAGAGCAACGGCAGCGTGGCCGATCAACAACCAATTATGTTCGGTATCCAAAGCAGGGGTGCCCGTACCCCCATATTTCGGGTCTTCACTTGACCAGAGGACAACCCATTCCATTCCCAATGGCGGCGCAAGAAGGGGTTCCGGCGCAGGATCCAAGTGCAAATCCACGCCAAAATTGACCAGTAGGATCGTATCCATACCACTAGGCGCGAAATATCTCAGCACAAACGCCTCGGAACTCAGCACTGCGCCTTCCACTCCGCGATATTCTTGCGCACGAAACGCCGCGTGGGATTTCCGCAGGCATATTAGGTCCTTGTGCAGCTCGTACATCTCACGGTGCGACTCTCGTTCGGAAAAATCCAACACACACCGCCGGAAGGTCTCCGGCTCATGGGGAGGGGCGATGAGCGCTTGACCTTCCGGGGTGGACATACTGGGGAACTGTGCCAGAAATACTTTTCTCCCCTCGTCGACTAAAGACGTCAGGTCAGAGTTGTTATCGGCAAAATAAAGGAAAGGCTGAGAAGCCGCAAACTCCTGTCCTTGAAACAGCAGAGGAGTGCCCGGACCCAGCAGCAGGAGCGCGGTCATGGCTTTGAGGCGCCCCAGCCCGCACAGCTTGTGGATGCGGTCACCTTTGGCTGAGTTAGCTACTTGGTCGTGGTTTTGAAGAAAGTTCACAAAGGCCGCGGGTTTGATGCCGAATGTGGGCGTGCCTCTCCGACCTTTGTGCCACTTGTATCGCTGGCCTTGGTAGAGATACCCCCATTTCACACATGAGATAAACTCCTGAGGCTTGCCCACATAGTCCATGTAGTAGGCCTCGTTTCGACCGGTAAGAAGGGCCATAGCGCTGTGATGGAGGTCATCGGACCACAGGGCGTCAAGTCCGTAACCACTCTCTTCAGCGGACTGAATAAGCTTCACATCCTGCGTTTCATTCTCTCCAATGATGATGATCTTTCGTCGGCCTGCCGCAGCTCGGGCGCGCAGGGTAATCTCTTTCAGGATGTGGTTTGGGGACGCGTCCTTCATTTCGGGGGTGGCGTCTATACGTAGCCCGTCCAAGTGGTACTCCGTGATCCAATAGGCGGCGTTTTCCACGAAGTATTGACGGGTATACTCACTCGCTGCACCGTCGAAGTTTATGGCCTCTCCCCAGTGGGTCTTGTACTTGGTGGTGAAGTATTCATCCGTGAATTGTTTGAGGTAATTGCCGTCCGGCCCAAGATGGTTATAGACCACATCCAGGATCACCCCGATACCCAAACTGTGCGCCGTATTCACAAAGCGCCGTAAGTCGTCGGGGCGTCCGTAGAGACGCGTAGGAGCGAAGGGATGCACGCCGTCATAGCCCCAGCCGAACGTGCCGGGGAAATCAGCCAGAGGCATGAACTCGACAACTGTGATCCCCAAGTCTACGAGAGCCGGTAACTGCTGCTCCGCAGCGTTGTACGTACCTTCCGGCGTAAACGTCCCCACGTGTAGTTCGTAGATTATCTGTCCTTCTATGTCTACTCCCTTCCACTCGTGATCCGTCCACTGGAATGCGGAGGGATCCACCACTTCGGAATAGTCATGGGGTCCTTTAGGTTGAAATCTCGAGGCGGGGTCGGGATACTCGGAACCCATCCCGTCCAGTCGAAACGTGTAGAGATCACCCGCAGCGGCGTAGTGAACAACTCTTGAAAAAAAGCCGCCTGCGTCACGTGCCATTTCGATGAATCTTCGTTCGGGTGAGGATCCTGGGCTCTTGGAAATAAGTACAAGTTCAACTCTCTCACGAATCGGCGCCCATACCCTGAAGCATACCCCTCCATTGGGGAGCGCTTCCGCCCCAATTGGCATACGCCTTTTAACTGAGTAAATCATGCAATTTGTTTCTCCGTAATTAGAGGCTCATTATCGGTATTCAGGGTACAACGATGTACAAAATTCATGCCAATATCTTTATACCGACAGTGCAATCATCATGCGAAGAAATGTAAATGTCAACTGTCCAGCGGCCGGATCCACCAAGGCTCAAAGTGAATCATACCGGGGGTGAGATGAGATTTCGGTCAGCACTATCGTATTGAGGGAGAAATGGACCGCTATGGGAAAAGCGTTTGTGATGTGTGGAAAGTGACGGCATGCAGATAGCTAATCTAGTGAGTAATATCCGGCTTGAACACACCAGGCATGCGAGAGAACGGGGTCGTGCATGGCAGCCCGCCTTCGGCGCATTGTTTCTGAAACATACATGGAGGAAACCAGGAGCAGGGCTTTTTTCTACTAATAGGCGGCTCCCACTCTTGCGTCTGAGATAGCTAAACCGTGTTAAAACACCCGGCAGGCCCATCGGTATATGCGTTCAGCCGCTTTAAAATGATGTGTGGTATTCAACACCACCACCATGTGTTCGCGGTTCTCATGTTTGAAGAGGGCGACGATACACTTGCCGGCCATGTTGGTGTACCCGGTCTTTGCGCCTGCCACGGGCAGGTTCCTGGTGAGCAGTTTGTCATTGGAAAAGAGTTGATAGTCTTTAGCGATAAAGTTTTTTGTGCGCATCGTGTGCGTACGCATGCTCGTGATGCCGGCGATTAGCTTATTCCGGAATGCCTGTCGCGCTATTAGGGCCACATTCTCTGCGGATGCGGTATTCGGTTTACGCGCCTCGAGTACTCTGCCGTCCTTCTTGCCGAGGACAATTTTAAGATCGAGCCCGCTCGGTGTGTAAATCGTAGTGCGTAAGGCGCCTAGAGCCTTGGCCTTGCGGTTCATGGCGATGAGAAAACCTTCCCTGCCGCCCTTAGGGTACGCTGAAGCCAAAGCCTCGGCGCAATCATTCCCCGATTCTATGAGCATACCGTGAAGCAAATCCCGCACGGTGAAGAGATCGCCGGGTCTAATGCCCACCTTGTGACGTTCAATTTCATTGATATATGCGGGGACTTCGACCACCTTCTCCAAATCAAACGATTCCACCACCACCAGAGCGGTCAGGAGCTTGGTTATGCTTGCGATTGGGAGCGGTTGCGAGATATTTTGCGCAAGCATGGTCTTGTTCGATCCGCAATCTACACAAAACAGGGCCTTGGCCCTCACCGGCGGTTTCCTGAGTGCGGTTTTCGGCGGCGCAGAGACGGCTGGAGGAGCCTGCGGCGCCTGGAGACGGAGAGCCGTGGGCGTTACCGAAGCGGCCTTGATGTAGGTATGGAGCGGCTTAGCGGCATGTGGGGCAAAAGGCTGCCGCTGCCGGGGCGTGTGTACGGAGAGTGCGCGAGTCGCCTTTGCCTTAGCAAGGGGTTTATCTAATGCCGGCGCCACCCCAATCCATACCAGAGAGCAGCACACTGCAAGAAAAAACCGTGCGACCACAGGACCTCCTCTGCAATTGTAATCATTCACCAAGCGTGCCCTGCGCCATCGTGAGTCCAAGCGGTTGACTCACTCGTGATGAACGATTACCTGGAATCCGTCATGCCAAGGTGGATACCCTAAAACACTCAGGCATTCCAGAAAAAAATGTTTGTACGTTAAACAAGCGGTAGTATGTCCAGTGTTACCGAGCTTACCGAAAAACAGCCAAAAAGTCAAAGGATTTATGAACCATCAGCATAATGTGCTTTAACCCGGAGCCTCATGGTCTGAAAACCAGCTTAAACTATGGCCGGAATTCCCTTGAAAATTAATCAGCTACATGCCGCCACCCCGGAAGGAGACCGGTCCTTGAAGGCACTCGGCGCAGGAATTGAAATCCTTTTCTATCATGGCGTATGCGCTATGGTTGTGGATTGACTCAAAGTTTTCCGCTTCGATCTTATACCAGGGAAAGTTCTTCGTCTCGCGTAGCCGACTGAGTGCGGACCTGACCACATCTTCGACGAACATCGGGTTCTCGTAAGCTTTTTCCGTAACATATTTTTCGTCCGGTCGTTTGAGGAGCGAGTATACCTCGGAACTGACGGACGTCTCCACGACCTCTATGATTTCTTCTAACCAGAAGAGCTTCTTAAACCTGAGCTGAACCCTGACGACTCCGCGCTGGTTGTGCGCGCCATGGTCGGAAATCTCCTTCGAGCATGGGCACACCGTGGTCACGGGTACTTCCACTCCGACGATTAAGTCGAAATGGTCGCTCAAAGAGCCCCGCATAAAGCACTGGTACGACATGAGTCCAGGGGTGCCGGTCACAGGCGCGCTCTTTTCCATGAAGTACGGAAATTCCACATTCATGTGGGCGCTCTTGGCCTGAAGCTTGTTTTTTATCTTTTCGAGAATATCGCGAAAACGTCCCATGGAGATTTCTCCACGATACTCATTTAAAACCTCTATAAAGCGGCTCATATGAGCCCCTTTAAAATCATGCGGCAGGTTAACGAAAAGGTCAAATAAGCCTACGGTGTGTTGAAAGCCCTTAGTACGATCTTTTACCCGGATCGGGTATCTGAGGCCCCTGACCCCCACTTTGTCGATGGGGATATTTCGCTCGTCAGGGCGGCTCTGAATGTCAGGCATGGAATCGAAGCTCACTCGCTGATCCTCCTGGTGGAGACTACGTTCATACAATCTGGAGACCGAAGAATTCAAGGACATGAAACGTCCTTAAGAAAAGCGGACTTGTAGGCAATCAGTGAACATTCCTGGAATCGTATACTCATGCTCGAGACGATTCGGCAGCAACGTTTCGGCGTGCCGGTTATCGGCTCTGCCGTTCTGTAGGCGTTCTACAGAATTCTTGCTCTTGCATCTGCTGGAGTATCATGCGAAGCCGCAAATTGGGCGGATCCTACCATGCTCAACTCATTCGCCCATACAAGCCGGCGCCTTTCAGCCATTCACGAGATATCCTCGACATCAGACGATTCGCATTCTTTTGAGGATTCTGACGGATTCCATCGGATCGGTCAACCCACGCTAACGACTGAATAATGGGCGCGGGTTGGAGCGCAAATGTACGGCGGCCCAAAGAGCAAAGGCTTAAGCCTAATCTCTCAGGAACCGAGCCACGGAATTGTCGGATTCCCAAACCGCAATTGAGAAAAGAAGGTCTCCCTTGGCGCCGAGTCGCTTCTTGATTTCGCGAAAGATATGCGCCGCTATGTGCTCAGCGGACGGTTCCAGGTTGTCGAAGGGCGGAATATCGTTGAGATACGCATGATCGAGTCTCTCGATCACCAAGACCGTGGCATTCTTCAATTCCGTAAAGTCGATGACCATACCATCTTCAGCAAGCGCTTCCGCGCGCATGGCTACCGCAACCTTGTAGTTGTGACCGTGAAGACGCTCGCACTTGCCGTTATAGTGGCGCAGTCGGTGAGCGGCCGCAAACCCGCTGGTTATTTCCACTTCGTACATCGTGTCTCCTCAAGCCAATACAAAAGCGGTAAAATATCAGGTGCACAATACCGCTAGGGCTAAAGTCCGGCAACGAACGCGGACAAGCCGTTTTTCGGGGCCGCTTAAAACCCAAGCGCTTCTGTTCCCTCACATACTATACTGCTGCGATAAGCTGACGGAAAGAGCAAGCTTATATTTTCCTGGGCTTTCAGACAAAAGCAACAACACCTAAACTCTCACTCCGGCTCCTCGAAGCCGAAGCGCCAAGGCGTTCCCATCATGTTCACGTGCTGCAATACGGCGGCTTTCAGGCTACCGAACCGAGGAGCCATTTCGCTGATCGAGTCGCCGCCCAATTTCTCCATGAGGGCGTCCGCCAAGACGAAGGAGACCATGGCCTCAATGGGAGCGCCTGCGCGAGGGACCGCGCACACGTCGCTGCGTTCGTACTTATTGGGCGCAGGCCTGCCGTCGGCGAGATCCACGCTTTCGATGCCCTTCATGGTGGTGCTGATGGGCTTCATAGCCGCTTGAATCACCAGCGGCCCGCCTGTGGTGATCCCTCCTTCCAGGCCCCCTGCCCGATTCGAATGACGCTCCAGCCGGTCGGAATCACCAAGCACAATCGCGTCATGAACCTGTGTCCCGTGCAATTGTGTGTTGGTGAACGCAGTCCCTATCTGAACGCCCTTGATGGCGGGTACGGAACCCACAGCGAACATGAGGCGTCCGCTGAGGCGCCGGTCCCAGCTCACGTGGCTGCCAAGCCCCGGCGGAAGGTTCAGGGTCACGCACTCTATTACACCGCCCAGGGTTTCACCGAGTTCCCGAGCCTGGTTTATGGCTGCAACCATAGTTCGTGAGGCCGCGGCGTCCGGGCAGCGCACCGCGTCCGATTCCGCCGTTGAAAAAAGCGAAGTATAGTCGGTTACTGCAGGTATTTCCGCCTGAACTGCGCCGATGCTGCGCGTATATGAACCCACCACAATCCCGAATTCCGCAAGCAATTTTCGGCAGATCGCGCCCACCGCGACGCGAGCCGCCGTTTCCCTGGCGGACGCCCGTTCTAAGCCGAGACGTAGGTCACTGTAGCCGTACTTGAGTGCGGCGTTTAGATCCACATGCCCAGGCCGAGGAATTGTCATCGGAGGGATGTCCCTTTCACGCCACGCCTGGAAATCTCGGTTGCGGATCACCATTGCGATCGGTCCGCCTGTGGTCAGGCCCGCCATAACGCCGCCTGTGATCCTCACAGTGTCTTTTTCAATAGCCATTCGAGGACCGGAACCGGCGCCCTGTTGTCTGCACGCAAGGTCTGCGTTTATATCCGCGCCTGCTAGGGCCAAGCCCGCGGGCATCCCTTCGAGAATAGCCGTGAGCTCCGGACCGTGCGACTCTCCTGCCGTGAGAAACCTCAGCATAGCGTCACCGCGTCGGCCATAACTTCCACGGGGGCCTTGATTGATGTCCACAACTCGAAAGCGGCAGCCGCCTGTTCCACAAGCATTCTCATTCCGTTTTCCACCCGGATACCTTGCGCCATTGCGGTTTTCATCAACATGGTCACCTTCGGATTGTAAATAAGATCATAGATTAGCTCACAAGACGGCAACGTCGCATCAGGCCAAGGCGAAAAATCAGGTTCAGGAATCATGCCCACAGGAGTTGTATTCACGATGAGGTCTGCGGACACGTCGGCCGCGTACTGGATCGGCATGAGACCAATTTTCGCATCAGGGAACAATGCCGCCAAGTCACGCGCTAGGCACTCTCCCCGACGGGGATCTCGCGCCAAAAACGTGACCGCGCATTTCGCATCAGCCAAGGCGTATGCTACCGCTCGGGCCGCTCCGCCGACGCCGATCACAACGGCTCGTTTGCCCTCAAGCGGATAATCTATTCGCTCCAAGGAGCGCAGAAATCCTCTCCAGTCGGTGTTGTGACCCATCAATTGGCCGACGCTACTCACAACGATGGTATTTACGGCGCCTATAGCCGCCGCGTCCGCAGAGAGCCCATCTAAATAAGGGATTACCTTTTCTTTATACGGGACCGTCACATTCGCGCCCTGGAAACCCAAGGCGGTAAGACCGCGCACAGCGGCCTCCATCTGATCCTGGGGCGTGTGAAGCGGCACATATACCCAGTCCATGCCGAGCGCAGCGAAAGAGCTGTTGTGCATAACCGGACTCAGGCTATGTCCCACGGGATTGCCGATTACACCGACCAGTCGCGTACATCCGGTAATCATGGGATATCCGCCCCCAGCAAGCGCAGGGTGTGTATAAAGTGCGGAAACGAGTCGGTAAGCGCCTCCCAGCCGTGTATCTCAGTCTCACGCTCGGCCATCAGCGCCGCCACCGTAAGGCTCATGGCCAGCCTGTGATCGCCGCCTGCGTCAACTGTTGCGCCGCGTAGCTGAACCGGTCCGCGAATCACAAAACCATCTTCCTTCGGGACAATTCCTGCGCCCATTTTGTTGAGTTCCCGAGCCAGTGTGTTGATACGGTCGCTTTCCTTGTATCGCAGCTCCCGCGCGTCCCTGACCACGGTTTCGCCTGCTGCTTGGGTCGCCGCCACAGCGAAGATGGGGAATTCGTCGATCATGCGCGGCACGACTTCGCCCGAAAGGTCACAGGCATGGAGTTTTGCGCTTCGAGCGGTAATGTCGCCCACAGATTCACCGGCTACAGTGCGCATGTTAGTAATCGTGAGATCCGCTCCCATGCGGTCAAGAGTCTCGAAAAGGCCGACCCGCCCCGGATTGAGGAGAACTCCCGGCATAAACGCCCGAGATCCCGACATGATCGAGGCCGCCACCACTAGAAACGCAGCGGATGACGGGTCCGAAGGCAAATTAATCGTGAACGGTTGGATGGATTCTACCGGCCCCTGTACGCGCACCGTGTGACTTCCGTCCGGCGTGGTTTGCTCTTCTACAGGAAGGAAAAATTCCCGGAACATGCGCTCGGTGTGATCTCGACTGACGCTGGGTTCCGTCACACTTGTGCAGCCCTCGGCATAGAGGCCGGCGAGCATCAGCGCCGACTTCACCTGAGCGCTTGCCACTTCGAGTGTGACCTCAACTCCATGTAGGGAAGCAGGCATGAACGAAAGCGGAGGCGACCCATTGTCGGTCCGGATGTGCGCTCCCATCTCTGAAAGAGGCTTTGCCAGTCGCCCCATAGGCCGGCGGCGTAAAGCACTGTGTCCGTCCAACGTACTCTCGAAGGACTGGCCCGCGAGTATTCCCGCGAGCAATCGCATGGTGGTGGCGGATCCTCGGCAATCCAAGGAAGCGCCGGGAGGCTTGAACCCGCGCAGCCCACAACCTCGCACTACGGCGTTCGCAGACCCCGGAGACGCACAATCCGCCAAATCTATACTCACCCCGAGTCCACGCAAGCAGTCGATCATCGCATCGGTAACGTTCGCGTGCAAGAGATTCCCAATGTGTGATTCGCCCGATGCGATTGCGCTGAAGATGAGCGCTCGATGGGAAAGGCTCTTATCTCCCGGCAATTTAACCACTCCGGACAAAGCGCCGGAAGGTCTTATCCTTAATGGTTGGCTCATAGTGTGACTCCGTAGGGGTTCGGGCAGAGTGGCGCGGCGCCCGATCCGCTCATCGGTATCGAGCGTGCCAAAAAGCTCGTTCAGATGAATAAACCCTTTCGCCGTTCTCTCACGCGGGTCAGAAACTCGATGAGTTCCTCATCATTGCCCTCAGCCAGCATACGCTGAATCTCATGCAGGATTGATATACATGCGTCACTGACTTTCAAAACATTGTCCCTGTTACTCAAGAGAATATCAGATACCATCTTTGTATCACCGGCGGCAATACGCGTAGTGTCTCTGAATCCACTCGCCGCCAGCTCCCACACATCCGGCGCAGTGTGGCCGATGCGCTCGGTTGTGGCCACCAGTCCTGCCGACAACATCATAGGAAAGTGGCTCACCGCTGCCGCCACCGTGTCGTGGAGATCGGCGTCCATGGTCTTGACACGCGCCCCAACTCCCGTAGCCAACGCGACCACCAACTCTATGGATTCGTCCGTGGACCTTTTCGTGGGGGAAATAATCCACAGCTTGTTTTGGAACAGCGTCGCATCCGCCGCGGACAAGCCGGAGATCTCCTTGCCGCACATGGGATGACTCCCCACTGCGCGCACGGTTTCAGGTAAGCCGTTCATAGCCTCCACTATGGGGCGCTTGACGCTGCCCATATCCGTAACCACCGCACGGAGTTTGTAAAAAGGGCTGAGTTCCCCGAGGAGTCGAACAATAGTGCGGGACGGGGTCGCCAGCACAACTACGTCCGCTTCCTTCAGCAGCTCCGGAGTCGTGTCGGCCTCGTGGGCTGCTGATCCGGCGACCGCTTCATGTGCGGCTTCCGCACGGCGGCACAACGCTAGGACCTTCCTGCACATACGACGTTGCACAAGAGCTTTGCCAAGGCTCCCGCCCATGAGCCCCAAACCCACAATCCCAATGACTTTGTCCTCTAGCGGCATATGTTCCCTTTGCAAGATAAAGTATTAGCTTGGAAGCTAAGAGCCCGCAGTGACACATTCTCCCCAAGTCGCCTCAATCTACCACCGTACGTATCGCTTGTCGTTTCTCTTTCTATACTGCACTACTTTTGAAGTCGAGTGTTACATGGTTCGACCCACAGCCTCAGCAACGGGTTTCAGCTGCTTCATGAGGTCTTCGAACTCTTCGGGTCTGAGCGACTGTGCGCCGTCGGACATAGCGTTTTCAGGATCAGGATGAACTTCGACGATAAGACCGTCCGCGCCTGCTGCTATGGCGGCTCGGGAAACCGCTGCAACGTACTCGCGCTTGCCCGTGCCGTGGCTGGGGTCCACAATAACAGGTAAGTGGCTCAGCGACTTGATCACCGGAATGGCGTTGATGTCCAGAGTGTTTCTCGTGTAGGTCTCGAAGGTTCTGATGCCGCGCTCGCAGAGGATGACCCGCGGATTGTTGTGGCTGAGGATGTATTCCGCCGCGTTAAGGAACTCCTCTATGGTGCTGGAAAGCCCCCGTTTGAGAAGAACGGGTTTGTGGGATTCGCCCGCCGCATTCAAAAGTGCAAAGTTCTGCATGTTGCGAGCGCCGATCTGCAGGACGTCCGCGTATTGAGCGACTATTGCAACCTGCTCGGGCGACGTGACTTCCGTAACGACTGCGAGCCCGCCGGACATATCTCTCGCCTGGGCCAGCAGTTTCAGTCCTTCTTCGCCCAATCCTTGAAAGCTGTAAGGTGACGTTCTCGGTTTAAATGCCCCGCCACGAAGCGCTACGGCCCCGGCCTTTTTCACCGCAAGGGCCGCTTTGAAAAGCTGATCCTTGCTTTCAACCGCGCAGGGACCGGCTATCACGATAATTTGCTTCCCACCGATGTGAGCGCCGTCAATGGGGAATACAGTATCTTCTTTCTTGAAATCGCGACTCGCCAACTTGAATGGCCCAAGCAGTGGCACAACGCGTTCTACACCGTCCATGCTTTCGAAGAGGCTAGGCTCCACACGCTGGTTGTCGCCCACTACGCCGACGATGGTGCGGATTTTCCCGCGTGAAAGATGAGGTTTCATTCCGTGTTTTTCGATTTTAGCCAGAACCTTAGCCACCATGCCTTCCGGGGCTTCTCTTTTCATTACGATCACCATGTTGTACTCCTTAGAACAAAAAAAGAGAAGGTGTGGAGCGCTTTCCACATCTTCTCTTTTTCGCTGATTCGGTTATTTTTAGCCTATCAGTGGATGCGCGCTCCTACCTCCGGGGTGGTGTAATAATACCATCCAAAATAATACTGAGCTGCGCTGTACTGAAAGCTGAATGCCATGAGATACTTTCCTCTTACTATGCAATTCTGACACACGCCCTTGCGGGCGTCAAGCTATTTCTTGGCCGTCTTTCATTTTCACGGAAACGTAACCTGCGCTTACCATTTACCACACCATACACTCTCTCCAGCGAATCTTCATGGAAAACAAACTAAATGCCTGTGCTATAGTACGCTCCACCATGCGCGTACGCTTGTTGGTTTCTCGGAATGCAGCGCTATTGCAGGCCTACCTAGCGACCGATTATCAGCCTCGTGTTTCGCATGGAATAACGATGATCTGGAGACCTGCTATGCCCGACGCTATATCCGCGCTCCGTTCGGAAATCGACGCGACAGACAAGCGAATTATCGATGCGCTGAATGAACGCATGCGCTTGGCGCACAAGATCGGTCGGTGCAAGGCCCAACTCAGCCGGGAGGTCCTAGACGAGGCCCGGGAAAAAGAGGTCATTACCAAGCTCCGGCGAATCAATGAAGGTCCACTTTTGAATGACGCTTTAACGGCTATTTATAGAGAAATCTTCTCGGGATCACGAGCGTTGCAATCTCCCCAGCGCGTAGCGTTCTTAGGTCCTAAAGGCACATACAGCTACGAAGCCGTCATAGAACGTTTTGGACACTCAGTTCAGTTGGCGCCGTGCTCCTCCATTTCCGATATATTCGAAGAGATGAAGCAGGACACCCAAACCTTAGGTGTCGCGCCCATAGAAAACAGCATCGAGGGTTCCGTCCGGGAAACGCTGGATCAGCTCATGATTTCCGATACGCTCATCGTGGGGGAAATCGCCTTGCGAATCGCTCACGCCCTTATGAGTGTTTCCGGTAGAGTGGATGACATCGAGATGGTTATGTCTCATCCTCAAGCATTGGCTCAATGCAGAGCTCGGCTACAACGATTGCTGCCGGGAATCCCCCTAGTGGAGACCTCGAGCACGGCCAAAGCCTCGGAGGAAGCCCTGGCAAACCCGGATGTGGCCGCTATCGGCAGTGAACGATACGGGACAACCCTCGGTTTAAGAATGGTGCGCCGCGGCGTTCAGGATCTCGAGGGAAACATCACGCGATTCGTGCAACTCGGCCGTTTTGTTCCGGCGCCCACGGGAGCGGACAAGACATCCATCGTATTTTGGACCGAGAACAAACCAGGCGCCCTCTTTCACGCCTTAGAGAAATTTGCGGAGAACAAAATTAATCTCTCCAGGATCGAATCTCGTCCCGACCGCGGCGCAATGGCCTGGAAGTACGCTTTCTTCGTTGATCTGGAAGGCCATAGAGAAGATTCGGCGGTCGCCGGATGTTTGGAAGAGATATCCGATTCCGTCACGAAGCTGAAGCTGCTGGGCTCTTATCCAGCTCAGGAGTCGCCAATATCAGCTAATGGTTAGCCAATTAGCGGCGATACAAAATGGTTACATCCAAATGCTAAGATATCACTTGAGAAGTCTCTTGACATAGGCCGATATTTTTGCTAACTAAGGCCATAGACAATTTTACCATACCCAACTTTAGCCCGGTCTTGTCACCGGGTTTTTTTTGTACAACGCTGAAGCGGATGCGAATTGACTGAGAGGATTCTTATTCCGGCAAATACCCAAGGGCGAAGCATCTTCCGTCCGAACCGCCTTGTCGGGAATCCGCAGAGCCTAGGCGCATAGGTATGGAACGCTTTGAATAGCTCAGCGCCTCTCCAGAACCCATTTTGGAGGGCTTTTTCATTTATGGGTTGACAAATTAAATCTTTATTATATCATGGAGGGTAGGCTCATGGAATGGTTTTCAGATGTCAGCGCGCTTTGCATTTCTGAAAAATTTCAGGAACCTCAAAGGTGGTTCTATGTCTACCGCGCCGTGGGTGTACTCATGGGGTCCTGACTCCACAGAGAGTGTCAGGTTCTTCCTGAGTGCCTAAGCGACTGAGATTCCTCACCTACACTTAGCGTTCCTCGCATAAGCGGGCGAGGACATTCTTGCGTCATCTACTATAGCTACAAGGATTAAGTATTCTGCGTTCCAAGTCGAATGTCACATGGACATCGCGTCAATGTGTCAGCTCGAGTCACTGAACCCATATTCCCCTTTTCCAAAGCCCTTAATTGCCGATTGCGAAACTTTGCCGCATAAAGGTGACAATACGAGTTAGTACATCAATGGGTTTTAATCAATTTACTTCGGAAACCAATCGGGCAAAATGAACATCGTGATTACCACTCATTGCGTGAGGCCCCAATGAACGGTTATATTTATCGGAGCCACGAATCAATGAGTGGTCCGATTTAACCCCGACTACCGTTTGCTGCTTACCACCACGATAAATGTCTATACAAAGGGGCACATTCAGGCGCTCAGGGAGCAAGCCGGTAAACTATCAGATGTAGCCGACTACGGAAACCACCGCTCGGAAACTCAGGAGCGAGCACGTGTTGTAACTGCGCACGGAGCCGCCGTTGCGATACATCACAGTGTCCCAACCAAGGACTGGACCGCTCAGGAGCAAGCTCAATGAACTCAGGGGAATGGAGCGATAGGGATAAAGACGTCCATGAGGGCGCCCTGCCTACAGTATCGGCCATTGTGTGCGTGAACGACATAGGACATATCACGTACCTGAACGATGCTGCGCAGCGCCTCCTCGAGCTAACTCCGGAGGATTACGGCTTGGTATTGAGCGATGCTCTCCCTGAGTTGGCGCAGGTTCTTCCTGAAAACGAGGACGCATTTCAGACGCGCGAGGTCGTTCGCTTGCGCTCCGGCAAAAGCCTAACTGCGATCATCCAGAGTGAACCCATTGCGTCCGACACAAGATGTTTGCTTATTCAGGATCTCGACGCCTCTTCACTGCACCTGGATCGACGGCGTAGGGCCGAACAGCTTCAGGCGGCCTCCAAAATGGCGTCTCGACTGAGTCATGAAATTAACAATCCATTAGCGGCAGTTATCGCCGGGTTACAAACGTTGGAGTCGGAAACATATCTCCATGCTGAAGACCGCTTCGTTTTGGGCTTGGTGCTCGAGGAGGTCCGGACCATACACCGCATAATGGAATCCTTTTCCGAATTCACGCGGGTTGATCCCTCCAAAGTGGAGAATGTACGGCCTATCGATATTCTCGAGAGATGTATTGCTGCGGTTGCGCCTCTGGCGTCCAAGAAACACGTCATAATAAAACTTGGCCAAGGTCCTGAGGATGTAACATTCTACGCGGATGAACGAGCGCTCATTCAGGCTCTGACGAGATTAGTGTGGAATGCGGTGGAAGCCTCACCTCCTGATGCTGCGCTATCGCTGGGATGGCGTGAGCTAGGCGGCCATGAAACTGAAGCTCTCTTACCCGGCTTTCGCGGGCGAGTTCTGGGGATTTTCGGCGAAGACAGAGGCAAAGGGCTCCCCGAAGACTTATCAATCTCCACGATATTCCGTCCTTTCGTGACGACTAAGGCGTCCTCCGTGGGACTGGGACTTTCGGTAGCGCAGGAGATCATAGAACGCCACGGAGGCGTCGTAGTCTTGTGTTCTCGCCGAGGAGGCGGGGCAATCTTCGAGGCTCTTTTCCCCATCGCGGATGACACGGAAAGGATCATAGGTTCCAGCGCGAAACCATGCGCAATCACCAAGGAGCTGAAATCAAGATTCTGTTGGATCCTTAAGGGCGCCAAACGGCGTACTGAACATGGAATCTGGACGGAAGAATGCCGAATGTGCTCACATTTTCGAGCGCGGAATCTTACCGTTTACCATAAACCCCGCGCTGATGTAGAAAAGGATCGATTATGCCGGGCACCGTTTTAATAGTGGATGACGAAGTTCAGCTCGTGCGTCATTTAGAACATTTGTTGCGGAGTGAAGGATATCAAACCGTCGGTGTCCACAGCGGCGCAGAGGCGCGAAAAGCTGTAAGCGTTTTTTTTCCTGATGTTGTGCTTGTGGATCTGAGACTACCTGACACGGACGGAGCGGTTCTTCTGTCGCAGCTACGGGAAAAGCACCCCAGCGCAGCATACGTGGTAATCACCGGGCATGGATCTATTCAGTCTGCAGTGCAGGCTACACGCCTAGGCGCTCGAGACTATCTTACCAAGCCCTTCGAGCCGGACGAACTCCTCTTGGCGGTGCGGAATGGGCTAAACGACAGACTTAAGGAAGAGGAGATCAGCATTCTGCGCAAAGGGGGACGTTTTCCGTCTCGTTTGGCCGCTCAGAAGACGGCGCCTTCCATCGAAACAGTAGAAACACTCTCGGAAACCATGAGAGCCACATTAAACCAAGCGGAACGCGCGGCCGCAAGTGACGGCATTATTGTACTACTAGGGGAAAGCGGCTCCGGCAAAGATTATATGGCGCGCTACATTCACGAACGCTCGCGGCGTGCAAACGGTCCATATTTTGCCATTAATTGCGCAGCAGTAGCCCCGGAACTCGCCGAATCCGAGCTTTTCGGACACGAACCGGGAGCCTTTACGGGCGCGCGGGGGCGTAAACGGGGCCTCCTCGAACTGGCGGAAAACGGCACCTTGCTGCTGAACGAAGTGGGTGATTTGCCCGCATCTATGCAAGCTAAACTCCTCACCTTTTTGGATACGAGAACCTTCACCCGTGTGGGCGGTGAAACCCAAATTGCGGTAAACGCCCGTCTGATTGCGGCTACCAACAAGGATCTCGAGCTGGAAGTTGTGGAAGGGCGGTTCAGAAAGGATCTCTATTACCGACTAAGCGTATTGACGATCCATATTCCACCGCTCCGGAAACGTATAGAGGATTTACCGCTCCTTATCGACTCAATCGTTTCTCAACTGGATTATGATATGGGCCTACCTGGAATGCCTCTCATCGGCCCTGAAGCGCTTCGGCTCCTTTCTAGTTACAGCTGGCCCGGAAATGTGCGCGAACTGCGGAACGTCATCGAGCGAGGGATTATGCTGTCCGAGTCGGGCAAGTTCAACGTGGGTGTCTTGGGACGGAATCTTAGCGACGAAACGTGGTCATACACGGTATCCTTTCCAAAAGATCGCAGTCTGCACGACATCAGCCGCGATATGAAAAGATCGCTTATCGATGAAGCTTTGCGCCGAGCCCAAGGGAGCAAACAAGAAGCCGCCCGACTTCTCGGGATTTCCCGGCATGCTTTCGCACATCAACTCAAGGCGGTGGGCCTTGCTGATTGATTTTCACGCATATCCTTACCAAAAAGACGTGAAAACCGCTCACACCATGCGCCTGTGACAAGATACGTCGCAAGTGTGAGGATGACGCTCCACCGCGATTTACGCATGCAGACGGAAGACCACAGAAGAAGAAGACGGCCGGGATATCTGATCTCAACCGTAAGGGTATCATTGATCAGGGAGACTTCCTGACGATCCCTTTGCTACCGGGGCACAGAAATTGCCTCACGAGATGTGTCTCCCTATAGTCCCATCAAATTTCTTCACGAGGCGTTTCATGCCCACAGCACTTATTGTGGACGACAACTTGACGCTTGCGTTTTTCACCGCCAGAAACCTGCAACGTGACGTTCCGAACCTTAAGGTTATTACAGCCGCGACGTGTGAGGAAGCTCATAGATCAGCCCAGGAGAATTCTCCCCGAGTAGTGATCGCCGACTATAAACTCGCCGACGGAAACGGGGGGGTTTTGGCACACGAATTACGAAGCGTCTTGCCGCAGTCCCTATTTATCATCATCAGCGGCGAAACCGTTCCCGAAAATGCGTTGGATGGTGTATTCGGTTTCTTGCGGAAACCGTACGAAGCCAGCGCGCTCGCGGATTTGGTGAAGGCGGGCTTGTCGGCGACTCCGTCACCGCCTCCCATAATCGATCTTGCGGAACCGTGCGTCCAACTTCATTTTGACGGTCACTCCGTACAGAATAAGCTGGCTATCCTTCTTGTGGGGCTACGCGCTTTGGATACGGACCTACGAGCGCATACGGAAAATGACGAGCGTGTTACCCGGATACTTGACAAGTATATTAGCGGAATGAGCGCTTCTATTATGGAAGTATCTCGCATGATAGCTAAGAACGGACCCCGCGGGGATGTTCAATGAGCCCATGGGCTTCCCTTAGTACATGAACCAACTGGAAGAGGACGGGCCATACTGCAAGCGCAGCATTCGAAGGGTTGCAGTTTTTCCGAATTAACGTTGATCTCTCGGTGTGTGTCGTTGCCGCGCTCCACCGGGCTTGACGGCCGAACGAATTTCAGGGCGGTAGCCGGGTGTTACTCTTTGAGATATGCCGTTCCCGCACTTGCCGCAAAGAATAGCCGTCCGGACTTCCGAGGATGTGAGTACCGGAATCGGCTTATACGCACGTACAAGCTTTAGGCGCTTGTTTTGCTTTTCTTTTCTCCACGTCCGCACTATTATCTGTTGAATTGCTCACGGGCATGCGCGGCGAGCCGTTTCCGGCTTTCAGGGGCTCGTTTTCGCTTACCTGGAGGTGAGATTCGGAGATCTCGCATGGGCATCCGGCGTATATAGCCATTGTTGGACAGCCGCACGTGAGTATTCGGGGCGCCTATTCTCAGTCAAGCCGGGTTGCTCTAGGGTTACACTATTGCCTGTGCAGGCGGTTTCGTGATGTAAATGGCTATATACTCAGTCCATCCACGAGAGAAGAATGTGAAGTTCGAAATTCGGAATCGTTTCATAAAAGAAGTGGCGTTAAGTGGAGAAGCACGCAATCTCAAGGCCTTTCTTTGTGAAAAGGTTAAGTCTCGATTGGATCTTTCGGGTGTGGACCTTCCCCGCGCGATGCTTGCCGGGGCGGATTTCTCGAAAGTTGATCTCTCGGCTTCCAACCTGGCCGGAGCAAACCTCACGAAAGCCGACTTACGTGGAGCCGACTTTGCAGGCAGTAATTTGACAAAAGCCATCCTTATCGGCGCAAATCTTGAAAAGGCCGATCTTTCGGAAGCGAATCTCACAGGCGCTGATTTAACCATGGCTCGACTCAACGGCGCTTTACTCGCCAAAGCCGATTTCTACTGGACGATTTTGGTGGGAGCGGATCTCAGGCATGCGGACTTGTCGCAAACAAATCTCGCCAAAGCGAATTTGACGCTAGCTGACTTAACGGAAGCGGACCTCTTTTGGGTGGATCTTGGCGGCGCAAATCTCACCATGTGCAAGCTCACGGGAGCAGTTCTGACCATGGGTAACTTTGCCAAGGCGCAGCTCATGGGCGCCGATCTATCCCGAGCGGTGCTGGCTGCCGTAGACTTACGGGGAGCGGATCTTACTGATGCAAATCTTACCGGGGCCGATTTAACGGAAGCGAACCTACGTGGGGCTAACTTAAGCGGCACGATTCTGGACGGCGCCATTTTGCCTAAGCCCGCGAGATAGAAATGTCCACAAAACAATTTAAGCGATTTCGCAAAGCGCTTCGGGGTATGCAGGGCGTAACAGTCTGGGTGCATGATATTGATGCGATGGCGGCGGCGGATGGTTTATCTCGACAGCACCTTCAAGATGAGGTGACCGTCAGAATCTTGGATTCGGGGATCCGAGCTTTTGGAATTGCTAATGTGCCTGAACCGCCGGGTAATCCATGGCTGAATGTGTTTTTCAACTGCGTAAAGAAAAACGAGGCATACTTCTATAGTGTCGTTGTACAACTGGATGAAATCGTGCGGCCGGAGAGAAACCGATCGGTGAAATCGGTTGCGAGTACGTGGGCTGCCCACAAGATCGGCGAGGTCTCCGTAGATGGAATGCCCGAGAAGCTCGAGCTGGAGATGGACGAACTGGTTGACCTTTTTATATACGATTACACCCAGGCTAATTCCCTCTAATATCCCGTAAACCAGCGCTTATGTATCGTGACGGTTCGGGTCTAGCGGTAAAATTTCGTGACCGTAGAATCGTAGGCTTCCACAGCTTAGCTTTTTAACAATGCCGATAACTTTTTTGTGTTATCCGCTTTTTCCTTGCGCTATAATGTAACTGTTTTTCGCGGCACGATGCGTGCTCCCTCACCTAACAACCCTGTCAAGCCGGCAGTCTTACAAATTCTCCATCCATGATGCTTGGCGAGGGCTTTCGCTTACCCGACGAGGTGCAATATGGATCCTACCTGGCGCAAATCCTATGTGAACGGAGTTTCCCCCGTTCTAAAATTCGATGAGATTACCTTCCCGGAGGCGCTTGATCGTACCGCACGACGTTTTCCTGACCATGCTGCTTTGATTTTCGAAGGAACCTCCATTCCTTATGCTGAACTTCAAGAAAAAGTGGCGCAATTCTCTTCGGCTCTCGTGGACCGTGGGTTAACCCCGGGGACACGGGTAGGCATTATAATCCCGAACCTTGTTCAGACAGTTGTCGGCATATACGCTGTGCTCAGAGCCGGAGGCGTGGTAGTGATGCACAGCCCCAGGGCCGACGACATGCTTTTAGAACACCAATTCAAGCAAGCCGGTATAGAAATGGTTATCTGCTTGGATGTCCTGATTCCTAGGATTCTAAACCTGGCCAAGCGCACGTCTTTAAGAACCATCATTTCGTGTCACATCCGTGATTACCTGCCTTTCTTAAAAAAGCAACTATTTCCTTTCTTCAAGAAAGAACTTCATCTCAGCACGCCTACAGGGGATCGGGTTGTAGAGTTTAGCGACTTGCTCGGCGGCGGAGTAACCGGCGCTGTTCGGAAAAACGATTTGAATGATACTGCATTTATTCTCTTTACCAGCGCAACCACAGGCAAATCAAAAGCCGTGGAACTTAGCCATTCGGCGCTTACGACAAACGTTCAGCAGGTTCATGCATGGTTTCCGTCCTGGCTCGACGGAAGAGAGACTGTGGTGGCCTGCCTCCCCTTCTTTCACATTTTTGGTCTGACCTGCGCATTAAATATTAGCATGTTCTACGGCTATTCCGCTGTCCTTGTGCCCAATCCCGAACCGAGAGCGATAGTGGAGGCTATTCACAACCATAAGGCAACCTTTATTCCCGTTTTACCTTCTATTTTCAATGCCATGCTCTCCCTACCGGGTCTGAAAAAGTACGACCTGAAATCGCTTAAAGGCTGTTTTTCCGGCGGCGCCCCCATGGCGAAGCAAACGATCAAGAGCTTTGAGGATATAACCGGCGCCCAGATTTGTGAAGGATACGGGTTGACGGAAAGTGGCCCCGTTACACATATCAATCCCTTCGGAGGAAAAGCAAAACCCGGCTCCATAGGTTTGCCTCTGCCGAATACCGACGCCAAACTCGTGGACGTAAAGAATTCGGACAGAGAAGTAACTAATCCCGGCGAACCCGGCGAACTATGTATCAAAGGTCCCCAAGTGATGACACGCTATTCGAATCTTCCTGAAGAAACAGCTCGGACCTTGAGAGATGGATGGCTGTTCACCGGTGATATTGCAGCTGTAGATGAAGAAGGCTATTTCAAAATAGTAGATCGAAAGCAAGATATTATTGCACTTGAGAGCGCCACAATATATCCGCGAGACATTGACGAAGTCTTATTCCAACATCCTTGCGTACATGAGGCGTGCGCAGTAGGTGTGGCAGGGATTGATGGACGGCAAATGGTGAAGGCGTATGTCTCATTGAAAGACGGCTCATCAACAGCCCCGCACGAAATCGTGGAATTCTGTAGAACTCGGCTTCCCCAACACATGACCCCGCGAAGCGTAATCATTATGGACGAACTCCCCAAGAGCATGGTAGGGAAAATTTTGAGAAAAGAACTGAGACGTCTTCACGTTATTAACTCGTCTAAGCGGCTTCAGCAATAATGACCGTGTGACGAAAAAGGCGCCGGCAGTTACGCGTCACGACAAATGTCTGGGCCGTAGACATTAGTACTTTTATTTTATTTGGCGCTCTCCCGTGAGGAAAGTAGCTTCAGGACTGTTCTTGCAGTGAATCGCTCTACCATCCACCGCAGCGAATAGCAAATGTCCGGGTTCGGCATTATATTCAATACAATGCCGTGCAACGGAGGTGTAAATGTTTATACCCAAGATAAGACAAGACAAATGTTCCAATTGTCGCGAATGCGCCAAGATTTGCCCCAAGTTGGTTTTTTCAACACAAGATGACGGTGTTACAGTAGAAGACCCTTCGCATTGCACCGGATGCGAAGCGTGTTCCGCAGTGTGTCCCAATGAGGCCATTCTCGTGGAAGATGTGTAGGCTCTCGTGCTCACTCTAAAACGGGTTGGAGAGGTGACATGCGGCGCATCGCATCGCCATCGCCGATCTTTGCACCCTGATTCGATGGAGCCATTCAGGGATCCCAGAGCGCCGGGACATCGCTCTGGGGCGCATTATACCTTGACATTGAACATAGTGGCGGTTACGATATGGTTGGTTTACGTGGTTTTACACGAGGAGGTGATAGTATGACAAAAGCCGAATTAGTTTCCCGAATGGCCAAAGACGCCGGAATTTCGCAAAAATCAGCGGACATGGCCTTAAATGCGCTCACAAAGGCTATTCAAGATTCGCTTAAGACGGACGGTCAAATTAGAATCCCTGAACTGGGAACCTTTAAGGTGTCCAAGAGGAACGCTCGTAGCGGGGTAAATCCTCGTACCGGTGACAAGATCGAAATTCCTGAATGTCAGGTTCCCGGCTTTACCGCAGCCAAAGCTCTGAAGGAATCCGTTAAGGGATAAGGCCGGCTTCAAATCGCATTAGGAATGAAAGAAACTCCTCTCATGAATTATTGCGGATGAATGTCGATTAATTATGAATCAACAAACCACTAAGGCGCAACTTCCTGCGCCTTTTTGCTATTTTCGGGACTTTTAAGGTGGCTTGAGGCGGTTACTTAACCTCAAGAAACCCAGAGGAAAGACTCACCTTCTCTCCCGGGCGCCCTATGCGAATTCTTGCCGTGAGACTATTGCCGGTAAACGGTTGCTTGCGCCGAGCTGGGTATCGGTGAACAACACATTACGCACAGGTAGCCTGGTGTGACGAGTCGGAGAAGTGGCGCTTTTCTGAGTTGCACATAACCGTGCCGTTCACCAGAGAGATCTGTGCTTGCCGTTTTTCGGCTCCGTACCTCGTCGCTTTTCCGACACACGTTTTTCTTTCTTATCAGGAGATATGCAATGAGCTTCATCACCATAGACCCGACGAAATGTAAGCGAGACGGCGAATGTGTGGCCGAATGCCCATTGGGCCTGCTGCAGCGCACTAACGCGAAAGCAATTCCGGTGGAAACACCCGACGCAGCTCAGTTATGCATCAATTGCGGTCACTGCGTTGCAGTATGCCCTGAAGCGGCTTTATCCACCGCTTACCTGCGGCCGGAAGCATGTGCGCCGAGATCTCAGAAAATGCAGCGACAGCAAGCTGAGGAGTTTCTCCGGGCGCGGCGCTCCATTCGGGCGTACAAATCCACGCCCGTGAGCACAGAAGTCATCGAAGAGCTCCTAACCGTAGCGTCTTATGCGCCGAGCGGTCATAACGCACAGGCGGTGGAATGGCTGGTATTCTCTTCTCGTCCAGATATTGCCGATCTCGCTTGCTCAGTTGTGGATTGGATGAAAACGCTCGAGGAAGAACAGCCGGAGTTGAGCTCCGCAATGGGAATTTCTCGGATTATCGCTGCTTTGGATAAGGAAGAAGATCGCGTTTTGCGCAAGGCGCCCGCGCTCGTGTGCGCTCATGTAAACATCAATGCACGTGGGGGTCAAAGCGCATGTGCCATCTCCTTGACCTACCTCGAACTTGCGGCTTTTGCCGCAGACCTAGGCGCTTGCTGGGCAGGTTATTTCACAGCTGCAGCCGCGGTATTTCCTCCACTACAAGCTAAACTGGATCTCCCTAGGGATCATGCGGTCTACGGAGCCCTCATGCTGGGCTATCCGCGATATGCCTTCAGGCGAATTCCTCCACGAAACAGCCCAAAGATCACCTGGAAATGACATAGGCAAGACCGCCCCGTTGCTTCGCCGACGGTTTGCCTGACTCGAATCTGGAAAGGTCATGAATGCGTTTGTTCGAGTCTGATCTTCAACATTTATTATCCCGTCTACTCTTCGCCCTTTCGAACTTTTTCGTCTGTTTGCGGCTAAGACCCTTATACGACTCAGAATCAGGAGTGCGCCTTGAAAATCGCCGGTCTGAAGGGGCTCTTCTCTGCCGCCTTTGACTGCTGTTAGGAGGCGCCATAGGTCGCATTGCGGGTATAAAGCCGGTTGGATTGACCATGCGGCCAAAAAGTCTCGGCGTGAGGCGCCGATTTTCTGAGTGAAAGAGCCACTTTGCGTAACAGGACAGCACGGCTGGATACAACTTACTCAACAAAGGAGCAGAGCATGAAGGTTGGAGTTGTGGGCGCAGGCCTCGTGGGAGCTACTTCTGCTTATGCCATGGTCATGCGTGGCGTCTGCACGGAAATTATGTTCGTGGATAAAAACACCTTACGAGCGGAGGCGGAGTCGGAAGACATTCTCCACGCCACACCCTTTGCCCATAGAGCACGTGTGAAATTCGGGGATTATCAAGACCTTGCCGGCAGTAGAGTCGTCGTCGTGGCAGCCGGAGTGGGACAAAAGCCGGGGGAAACACGGCTACAGCTCCTGACGCGGAACGCCGCTGTGTTTGGTGCGGTAATCCCGAACATCCTTAAAGCGGCGCCTGACTGCATACTCCTCATCGTCTCGAACCCTGTGGATATTATGACGCATCTTGCCGCAGGTTTGGCCTCGGAGTTCGATGTTCCGCCCTGTAGAGTCTTAGGCTCCGGCACCACCCTCGATACTGCGAGATTTAGGGCTCTTCTTGGGCGCTATTTCGGCATTGACGCCCAACACGTGCATGGGTATGTGCTGGGAGAACATGGTGATTCGGAAATGCTTACGTGGTCACTTGTCTCCATAGGACCCATGGGATTGGACGAGTTCTCCCGAGCATCCGGTATCAAATTGGATGAGAATTCAAAGCGCGTTATAGACCAAAATGTCCGGAGGGCGGCCTACAAGATCATTGAGGGCAAGGGAGCAACCTATTACGGCATAGGGAGCGCGGTTGCCTATATCGTAGAAGTCATATTAAACGATAACCGCACGATTCTTACACTTTCCGCACGGACCCCTGATGTGGCCGGCGTGAAAGACGTGACCGTGTCTCTACCGAGACTTTTGGGCGGGGCCGGTATCATCAGCACCTTTGATCCCCCCTTGTCGGCAAATGAGCGTTCCTTGTTACAGAAGAGCGCAAATATAGTCAAGACAGCTACGCTGGAACTGGGGGGCAAGTACGCCGGCAAACTACCCGTCCATATCGAATGCAAAGAGTGCGGAGGGTTCTGTCCTACGGAATGAATAAGTAGCCCATCCTGATCATGTGGAGTAATTTGAAATACAGAAATCCCGACCGATTATACATCGGCCGGGATTTACTAACTCCGTATTAGGCAGCGCTATTTAGAAGCAGCAGTCCGCCGGCGCGATCGGTTTGGGTACGGACGTCACGTTGATGGCGCCCTCGGGGCAACCGTCCTCACCACACCATCTGTAGGCGGGGGGCAGCACAACTGCGACGGTGGTCTTGCCGCAGATAACCGAGGTCTTCCATGAACCGGACCAGGACACCTTAGGAGCGCAAGGGCCACAACCCAGGGCGCATGCGCCTTTTGCCTGACCTTTGCAAAGGTCTCTCATAACGTTGACGGTTTTGTTCACTTTGAGATTCTGCAGAACCGGACCCTTAGCATAAGGTGAGCTGGGGGCCATGAAACAGGGACCGCATTTAGGTTTAACAAGGCGGGGCGCGGTATATTTACCGGGAATGGGGCTTTTCCATTTACCTTGCCACTTCGCGGATTTTCCGATGAACAGCTCGTCACAAACAGGGGGCAGCCCGCAATTCATTGCAAACGTTACGCCCACAAAGGCCAGCGTTGCCGCTATAGCCAGCGAAATAACCAAAGACTTCTTCATCCTAAACCCTCCTTCAATGAAGCATACTCAATACAAGAGTTGTTAGACCCAATTTTTCAGTCAACGTAGCATGCCCGGTTTCGGGTTGTCAAGAAAAATCCCCTAACAGGGCCGTCCCGTGACGAAAACTTTTCCTAAAACTCTCCTAAAACGACCTATAAAAAAGTGCGTTTTGTATGTTTATCTCAACTAAACTAAGCTGTGGCGAATTGCAAGGAAAATCGTTCATAATTGATGCAATTTCGCGATTTCGCGCGATATTGTTCATGTCCAAAGAATTAACGTCTCTACTATGGGTTTGCGCCCTAAGAGCTTGTTAACTTTACGTCTTATAGCCAAACGAACTTCATCTCGCGCCGCGTCCCACGCCTCCGCCGTCTGCGGCTTTAATTGTCGCAATCGTTCCATCACAGCATCGCTCGCTGCGTTCAAAATCTCGGGGGCCATGTCTTCGAACGTCACACCCCGTGATGTAAGCGTCGGTCCCGCAATCAACTCTCCTTTTTCCGCGTTGACGGCCAAAGCCGCTACAACGATACCCACTTCACCCAGACATCGACGGTCACGCAAGGTGTCCGAACCGATTTCTCCTACCCCTTTGCCATGGACGTACACCCGGCATGTGGGAATACGCTCCGAGATGGAAATACCGGACTCAGAAATCTCAATCAGGTCTCCGTCCAGGGCAACGAAAGTATTCTCCGGAGCCACGCCTTCCTCTACGGCAAGCTGCGCATGGCGGAGAAGATGCCGGTACTCTCCATGCACTGGTATGAAACACTTGGGACGTACGAGTTGTAAGAGACGTCGCAGTTCGTCCTCGCTGGCGTGACCGGAGACGTGCACATCTGAGACTTTATCGTAAATGACTCGGGCGCCGCGCCGCGCGAATTCGTTGATTATCTGGTGAATGGCTTTTTCGTTACCGGGTATAAAACGGGAAGAAAGGATCATCACATCGCCCGGTTTCACCTTGACGTGTTTGTGGCGATCTCCGGCCATGAGAGAGAGCGCCGACATCGGCTCTCCCTGGGACCCGGTGGACAATACAGTCACCTGCTCGTCGGGTAAGTGTTCTAGATCTTTGATGTCAACGATAAGACCCGGTGGTATGTTCAGGAAACCGCGTTCAGCCGCTATTCTCGCGTTGGCCGCCATGGAACGACCCAACAGCGCGACCTTGCGTCCGAATTGCTCGGCCACGTTGAGGACCTGCTGCATACGGTGAATATTCGACGAGAACGTAGCTATAAGAATGCGACCCCGCGATTCCTGAAAAATTCGCTCGAATTCCGGGCGGATCATACTTTCCGACGATGTGGACCCTTTGCGCTCGACGTTCGTGCTATCCGAAAAGAGTAGCAATGTCCCGCTGCGCGCATATTCGGCTATTTTTTCGAGGTCGCAAATACGGCCGTCTATGGGTGTAGGGTCAATTTTGAAATCCCCGGAATGGATAATCAGACCCTGCGGGGTGGAGATCGCCAAACCTACGCCGTCGGCCACGGAATGGCACATGGCGAAAAAATTCAGATGAAACGGGCCGATGTCCACCGGGTCGTCCGTATTGATGGTGATCCTCTCGGTCCAGTCCAACAGATCGAACTCATCAAACTTGTTCTCTATTAATCCCATGGTGAAGTGCGTAGCGTAAACGGGAGCGGAAATACGCCTCAGCACATAGGGGAGCGCTCCAATGTGATCTTCATGGCCATGAGTGAGCACCACCCCCAACACATTCCACTCGAGTTCCAAGAGGGGTTCTATGTCCGGGATTACCAGGTCCACTCCAGGCATGGATTCGTCTGGAAACATTACACCGGCGTCAATGATGATCGCATCTTTACCGTATGCGATAGCCATCATGTTCAGGCCGATTTCACCGAGGCCGCCAAGAGGCAGTATTTGCAATTTCAAAGGTTGTTCATCGGTCATGAGGTTTTCGGGGCATGGAGAGCGCCGTCACTGATCGTTAGGTACAAACAAGGGAGCGGAACACTAGCCCCGGATCCCAAAGCTCAGACGAAAAGCTAAAGCGCGCCGCCTCTTATTTCCCTTCCTCTTTATCTTTCATAAGATTTTCCATTTTTGAGATCTGTTCCTTGACGGTGTCCTGCTGAGTGTGCTGCGCATTTTTCGCGGTTGCCCATAAATCGCGCATTTGCTGCTCGATAGCGTCCGTACGCATAGGCGAATCTTTGAAGGCTTTGAAGAACATTTGCTCCGATTGGTCCATAAATGTGCGCCACCAGGTTAGGTTCATCTCATAGCCGGATTTAAGCGCGCTAAACCAGTTGCTCCACTTGCCCTGGAAGTTCATGTCCGGCTTCATAGACCAAGGGGAATCGGTCATCATGGATTTCCACGGGCTCCACATTTTTTCCATCATTTTAGTCCATTGATCCATAGCTTCTTGCATAATTTTCTCCTTACTTTACGAAAAGAATATCTACGCAGTGTGCGAAGAAGATAGGGACGCAGAGCATGCATTACCTGCGTCGGATTGCTGAATTGTAATTCAGTGCGTCGGTAATCAGCCTGAAAAGGTTGCACACCCCCGCATAAGGCTGCAACGTATATGAATTGCGCCTTCCGGAGAACAAAGCGGGCTCGCCTTCAATGCCCAGGCTAAGCGGCTCCGGCGATTAAAACACCCTGTTTAGAAAAAGGTGTACATGCGTAGATTACGTACTACGCTTGCATCACCCTCTATAATACATGTATCATAGAAAAGATCTACTTAGGCGCCTTCGGTTGGCCTGTTCCAGCGGACGGAGCGGCCGTTTGCTCTTTCACGAGGTTTTCTGTTTTCACTAACTGATCTTTAATGGCATCCTGCTGAGTATGCTGCGCTTTCTTCGCGCCTGCCCACAAATCGCGCATCTGCTGCTCGAGAGCGTCCGTACGCATGGGTGAGTCTTTCAGCGTTTTGAAAAACATGTCTTCCGATTGATCCATGAACGTGCGCCACCAGGTCGCGTTCATTTCACAGCCGGACTGAACAGCATTGAACCAAGCGCTCCATGCGTCTTGAACGTTTACGGCAGGTTTCATCTGGGAAGGAATATTCGTCATCATCGCCTTCCAGGGGTCACTCATCTTTTCCATCATCTTGGTCCATTGATCCATAGATTCCATCATTTGTTGCTCCTTACTATTTGTCAAAGACTTCCTACGCTCGATGCGAAGGAGTTATGGACGTATGATCACGCGTCTTAACCATAGTCTGATGCTCATGTGCGCTCGAAATCGTGAATCGGCCCCTAAAATATTCCTGAACATGAACGTCCGGTCGATCAGACATTCCCGTTAGTGTGTATGCCGATTGCATGAGCGCTATAGCGCCGGCCGCCCCTACGAGGTCACTATAACTTCGGTTTGTTTGAAACGTATTTGCAATGTAAATCCGAGGTAAATCATTTATCCGGGGCCACTAAGTCATTTTTCTATGATAGTTGACTCAACTGACATGATCTACCGCAACGCACGTGAACGTAAACTTTCCTCAAGCGCGCTTATTGCGAGGTGATGATACAAAATGCAGTTTGACTCCTTACTCTGGCGGAGGCGCATGGGAATCGAACCCACCCAGAGCGGGATTAGCGCCCTGCGTACGGTTTTGAAGACCGTGGAGCCCACCAGAACTCTTCCGCCTCCGAGTATAATCTTACCGTGATCCATAAACTTTTGCTAGAGTACTTACCGACACATGAGTCGATTTCGTTCAATTCACATGCTCCGACGAGTCGTTCAGGACCTCGGTCTCAACACGATCAGCAAGCGAGAGGGCTCTGCTGTTAGTGCCTAGATACGGATTCCCCTTCTGAAGCTTCGCCGGACATAAAACCGCCTTTAGCATTCTGAATCCTTTCAGAAAAAGCGAAGACATTTTTGAAGTCATTCGGCTATGCGCGGTAGCTAACCACGGTTTGCTTCGAATAACTGAATGCCTATATTTTGGCTTTTTTCTAAAATAAAGATTCCATCAGCTCTAATTTCTATGATATAGTACTTGATTATCCTGTCAAGCCAAAAAAGTAAAATCCCTACTGGTGCGGCCTAGCGCCATTTTATCCGGCATCCCGGGCGATGCGCGTACACTCCACGGAATCACAACAGCCCGCCTCGGAGAACTTGAGAGGCGCCTGCGGTCTTGACTGCAACCAGACTACCCATCCGACGCCCTCCTCCTTCGACCGCCTAACGAGGAAGCGGAAAGTTCCTCTGCGGATGGTGGCGTCTATGTTCACCGGGCTGCCGCTCACCTACAAGAATCCATTTTCTAGGTATTGACTTATCAACTCCTTTAATTGTATACGTAATCCGTGGGAAACGTCCGAAAAGGACAAGGGAAAACGGTTAAAATCCGTTGCGGACCCGCCGCTGTAATCGGTGACGAAAGCCGAGTAGCCACTGTCGCACGCAAGCGATGGGAAGGTCGGCCGTAGGATGAGCCGAAAGCCAGAAGACCTGCCCACATGCAGTTGCTACGGCTCCTCGCGGATAAGGAGTACGCCTGACGGGATAAAAACGGCATCCCCCTGACGAAAGTCCGGGGGTTTTTTTGTTCTCCGCAGTGAACCAGTGCGGCGACGGCTCGGCGTCTGGTGAATGCAACGCAGGAACGAATGGCCGGCAACCATTCCCGGCACATAAATAATCCACAGGGGACGTATGGCGAATATTATCTTCATCACGGGCGGCAGCAGAAGCGGCAAGAGCGATTTCGCCTTAACGAAAGCGCGGGAGTTCACCGGCTCGAAGGCATTCATCGCCACATGTCCTGTGACTGACGATGAAATGGCCGAGAGGATCCGTAAACATCAGTTCCAACGTAGTCCCGATGAGTGGGTGACAATAGAAGAGCAAACGTATCTCGCGGCCGCTCTGATCGGCACATATGAGCACCAGCTTCGAGTGGTCGATTGCCTTACATTGTGGATCAATAACCTATTCCATACTTTATCTGCGAAAGGCGAATATCTCTCCGAGGAAGATATTGCCGACGAATGCGAGGGGATTCTCGACGCCTGCCGGCCCTTACCGGGCGGCGTAATCATGGTATCGAATGAGGTAGGCTGGGGGATCGTGCCGGCTGACCCCGCCGTGCGCCTCTATCGCGATCTCGTGGGGAGATGCAATCAAACGATGGCTGCTGCTGCGGCTGAGGCTTACCTCGTGTGCTGCGGGTATCCCTTCAAGCTGAAATAAAGGAATTACATGTCACTTTTGGAACAAACCACTGCCCGAATAGCTCCTTTGGACGCAGACGCTCAAACGGCGGCACGCGCCCGACTGGAGCAGCTCACTATGCCGCATTGGGCTCTTGGCCGCCTCATGGACTTGGCTGTCGAACTCGCCGGTATGACCGCAAGCGCGAAACCTCGGTTTGACAAGCGCATTGTAGTTGTAATGGCCGGCGACCATGGTGTTGTGCAGGAAAACGTTAGTAAGTTCCCGCAAGTAGTTACCATGCAGATGTTAGCGAACTTTTTCCAGGGCGGCGCGGGAATAAACGCTTTGGCCAGGGTCGCCCACGCGGATGTAGCGGTGGCGGATCTGGGGGTGGCGGGACAAATAGAGAGCGTGCCTGCGGCCGTGAAGTTTTTCTCTAAGAAGACTGCGCCCGGAACGGCAAATATGATCCAAGGCCCCGCAATGACTCGTGAACAAGCTGTTCAAGCCCTCGAAGCGGGCATTGAAATAGCCCTCGAACTTGAGGACTACGATCTCTTCGGGACCGGCGACATGGGCATCGGCAACACCACTCCCAGCAGCGCTTTAGTGGCCGTTTTATGCGGGGCGTCTCCTGCTGATGTCACAGGGCACGGCACGGGTATTGACGGACCTCAACATGCGCACAAGGTAACGGTCATCCGGAAGGCGCTTGAAGTCAATCGTCCCAACTCCGACGATGGGCTTGACGTCCTATCCAAAGTAGGCGGTTTCGAGATCGCAGGTTTGGCGGGCCTCATACTCGGCGCCGCATCCATGAGAAAACCCATAGTGATTGATGGATTCATTTCCACTGCAGCGGCCTTAGTAGCGCATGCGCTGGCTCCCGCATCAGCCGACTACATGATAGCCGGACATGCGAGTGTGGAACCCGGCCACAGGACGGCGTTGGATCACTTGAACAAACGACCACTCCTGGACCTTGGAATGAGACTCGGTGAAGGCACGGGCGCAGCCTTGGCCTTTACGCTTGTCGAGGCGGCGAGCCGTTTACTTTCCGAAGTAGCTACTTTCGAGGAAGCTGCGGTAGCAGGCTCAGTTGGCGAGTAATACCAATGCGCACAATCAAAGAAGTAAAATTGGTGAGAACTCTCTTGAAAGAAAACTGGGTCTTAAACCCCTCGCCAAGCACTTTATTATGGCAAAACGAGCATTCCTCTCCGAGAGATGCTTTGTTTCGGCGAAGATTACCTTTTCCTAAACAGGCTGGAAACTTGCCTTGCAATAAGAGTTCCGCCAAACGTACTTTGTGAAAGCACATAGGTATAACACAAGAGTGATGCGCCCAGTCCGGCAAGACTGCGCTCCATAAAGCCATTTAGCATGAAAAAACCAACACACGGCGGTAACATCAAGCGATTAGCACGCCTTTCGGGATTGCCTCCTTCGGAAATTGTGGATTTCTCCGCCAATATCAACCCACTGGGGCTGCCCTACTGGGTACGTGGGCTAGTCAGCGCCGCATTGAATTCCGTTACACACTACCCTGATCCCAACAGCGAAGATTTGGTGACCGCAGCGTGCGAGCGATACGGGCGCCCTCCGGAAGAGGTTCTGTGCGGCAACGGGTCTACGGAATTGCTCTTTTTGCTCCCACGAGCATTGGGCAAGAAAAGGGCCGTCATCCCGGGGCCTTCGTATTCAGATTACGTCACGGCGTGTGAGGCGGCGGATGTCGAAGTTTACAGCTACGCTACCTCGGCGACGAATAATTTTCAGCTCGATCCGGATGCGCTGGAGGCGGCGCTGACCGGAAATGAACTCGTCATAGTGGCGAATCCGAACAATCCCACGGGCGCTGTGCTCGATTCAGCCAAATTCAGGGCCATAGCGGAAGCTCATCCAAGCACTGAGTTCATTATTGATGAGGCGTTCGGTGACTTTGTCGAGGGCTTTCAAAGCTTGGCGCAGGATCGGCCGTCCAACGTGACGGTGCTCCTGTCACTCACGAAAATATTAGCTGTTCCGGGATTGCGTTTGGGTCTTGCGCTCGGGAATCCCGCAACAGTAGCCTCGGTTCGGCGCATTCAGCCCACATGGCCGATCAACACCCTTGCACAGCTGGTGGGCGCACGCGGCCTTAGAGACATCGCTTACGTCGAACGAACTCGAGCCTTCATATGTGAGGAACGGCGTGTATTGGTGGACGCGCTCCAGGAGACGGCTGAGCTTGAGGTTTTCCCTTCCGGAGCCAATTTCCTCCTGCTGAGGCTTCATAAGCCGGGTTGGGACGCGGCGCGACTTGCGGATATACTCCTAGGTCGCGGTATTGCGATTCGCGTATGCAGTAACTTTGCAGGACTCGACGGCTCCTACTTCAGGGTTGCGGTGAAGACTGCTGAAGAAAACGTTCGTTTGATCGACGCGTTCACTGAGATCCTGGGCCGACCTGCGCGGCGGAGGAAGCGCCGCACACCGGCGATAATGTTTCAGGGATGCAGTTCCAATGCGGGCAAGAGTGTTCTCACGGCCGCTCTGTGTCGCATCTTGTTGCAGGACGGCTACAGAGTGGCTCCGTTCAAGGCCCAGAATATGTCGCTTAACTCCTATGTTACGCGTGACGGCGGCGAAATGGGTCGGGCTCAGGTCGTGCAAGCGCAGGCCTGCCGGCTAAACCCTGATGTGCGCATGAATCCAGTGCTTCTCAAGCCTAATAGCGACACGGGCAGTCAAGTCATAGTCAACGGTAAGCCCGTCGGCTGCATGGAAGTCGCTGAATACATTCGCTTTAAAGGACAGGTCTTCGCTGAGATTAAAGCCGCCTATGATTCGTTAGCCTCATCCTACGACGTCATTGTTTTGGAAGGAGCGGGCAGCCCTGCGGAAGTGAACCTGAAACATCACGATGTCGTGAACATGGCTATGGCGGCGTACGCTCACGCGCCCGTTCTCCTAGCCGGCGATATCGACCGCGGAGGAGTCTTTGCAAGCTTCGTCGGCACGTTGGAATGCCTGGACGAACGGGAACGAAGCATGATCGCCGGGTTCGTAATTAACAGGTTTCGAGGGAAGGCGGACTTGCTGGATGACGCAATTCGCTTCACCTTGGACCGCACGGGCGTTCCTACTCTGGGCGTCGTCCCTTACGTTCATTCACTGGGATTACCCGAGGAAGACAGCGTCAGCTTCAAGTGCGCTCACAACGCCGGAGCGGCCGCTGCGGATCACGTGGAAATCGCGTTAATTGATCTACCCCATATCTCGAATTTCACGGATTTCGACTCCCTGGGCATGGAACCGGACGTGAGGCTGACAATAGTGCGCAAACCCGAAGACCTGAACTCCCCGGACGCCGTCATTTTACCCGGTACCAAGAATACGATTGGGGATCTCTTGTCCTTGGAAACCACGGGGATTCGGTGCAAGCTCATGGATCTTGTGGGCTCCGGCGCCACGGAGTTGGTGGGGATATGCGGCGGCTTTCAGATGTTGGGGAAGGTCATCGCCGACCCGCACGGGATGGAAACCAGCAAGAAGACCGTTCCGGGTCTGGGTCTTCTGGACATAGAGACAGTCTTGGCCGAGGAAAAGACGCTTCGGCGCTTCCAAGGACGCCACGTCGAATCGGGTCACGAACTCCACGGATATGAAATACACCACGGAGTCAGCGAACGTTTCGGCCTTACGCCGGTGGTCATAAGTTCACAAGGGGAACACGACGGCGCCGCATCACCGGACGGCCGCATCTGGGGCGCCTACATTCATGGTTTATTTGACGCCGACGACTTCCGGCGGTGGTTCATTGACCGTTTGCGCATCCGCAAAGGGCTACCTGCGAGTGACCGTGGGCAAACCGTTTACTCAGTGGAACCCGCTCTGAACCGGCTGGCCGATATTGTGCGGGCTTCCTTGGATATGCGCGCAGTCTGTCGGATTATGAGGCTATGATGGCCTTAGAATGGCAAATACTCATAGCCCTAGTACTTGATTTACTCTGGGGAGACCCGGCGTGGTTCCCGCATCCCGTGAAGTTCGTCGGAAGGTTTGCGCTTTCGCTCGAGGGGCCCTTGAGGGAGATGTCGCACAGCGCCACGCTTGCCGGCCTTATGGCTGCGCTTGTCGTAATCGCAGGCACAGGGCTCGCTGTTTGGCTGCTCATCGGTGTGGCCGCCGCCATTCACCCGTTCATTGGTGATCTTGTGTCGGTCCTATTCCTCTATTGGGGCATAGCCGCACGAGACATGATCCGCCACGCTACAGCGGTATACACGGCGCTCCGGGATGGTGATCTTCCCCTTGCTCGGGAGCGGACGGCCATGATCTGCGGCCGCGATACGCATACACTTGATGAACCGGGAATCACCCGAGCGGTCGTGGAAAGCGTCACCGAGAACACGATCGACGGTGTAGTCGCTCCACTTTTCTTTGCGGCCATGGGCGGACCGGTTCTGATGTGGATGTACAAGGCCGTAAACACGCTGGATTCTTGTTTCGGTTACAAGCACGCGGGCTATTTGGAATTCGGCCGAGCATCCGCGAAGATCGACGATGCGGCAAACTTTCTTCCGGCGCGTATCGGCGGCCTCCTGACGGCCTTTGCGGGAGTATTCATCCGAGGTGAATTGTCGTCCTCTTTCCGTGTGTTTCGCCGCGACAGACTGAAACACTCCAGCCCGAATTCGGCGCATACGGAAGCGGCGGCGGCGGGAGCTATGGGAATACAACTGGGCGGCCCAAGTTACTACCATGGCCGGCCATCGCTTAAACCGACGCTCGGTGATCCTCAGTTCAACGCGGCGCCCGAGCATATTCTTGTGGCAAATGCGCTCCTGGGGCTTACCACAATATTGGCCACCGCCGCGTTTCTGGCCGGCCGAGCAGCCTTTTTACAGTGGTGGGGCTACTAATAATGGCTAATCAAAAAAGTAATAGTGGGGAAAACCTGCTTTACAACAAAAACTCCACCAATGTTACTCTTTGTGAAAGCACATCGGTATAACATAGCGTACCACAGCGGTTTGAGCGCTACCACGGGAGCATCCCCGACCATGTTCCCTGATGATAAGGCGGACGCAATTAGATGGATGTAGACGGCATGACGCACAACCCCGCAACACCGCCTCCTGACGAACAGGGGCGCCTTCCCATGCCCACTCTTCTCATTGCAGGGGTAAGCAGCGGAGTGGGAAAAACGTCGGTCACACTTGCGCTCACGGCTGCATTGGTGAAACGAGGCCTTAGGGTTCAGACGTTTAAGGTGGGGCCTGATTTCCTGGATCCCACATACTTGAAGATCGCTTCCGGCCGACCTTGTTATAACCTCGACGGCTGGATGATGGGCCGTGATTATATTGAGAAATTGTTCGCTGAGAAAACGGTCGGCGCGGATATCGCCGTGATCGAAGGAGTTATGGGCCTTTTCGACGGCAGCGATGTGGATACCATGCAGGGCAGCTCGGCGGAGATCGCCGCTTGGTTGGGTTGTCCGGTCGTGCTGGTGGTAAACGCCCACGGAATGGCCCGAAGCATCGCCCCTCTTACGCTGGGATTCGCCCGCTTCGAGAAAGAAACGCACGTCACCGGAGTCATAGCGAACAGGTGCGGTTCTCAACGACACGGAGAATTGCTGAAGGACGCTCTCGAGCATGCGGGCGCCCCGAAATTATTGGGCGCTCTTCAGCGAGAGGCGTTTCCGGCGCTCCCCAGCAGGCACTTGGGATTGGTTACAGCTCGTAAACGCAGCTTAACCCGTGAAATCTTGCGCGTCTTCGGCGATACACTCGAACGCTACTGCGAGGTGGACGGAATAATCGAAGCTGCACGGAGCGCTCCCTGCCGTGTTGTCGGTTCCTCGGCTCCGCCCGTTCAACGCAAACGGCGTGTGTCTTTGGGTGTGGCCTACGACGCTGCATTCCACTTTTACTACGCGGATACGCTCGAGGCCTTAGAAGCTCAAGGTTGCGCTATCGAACGCTTCTCACCGCTGAAGGACGACGCCCTCCCAACCGTGGACGCCCTTTATTTCGGTGGAGGTTATCCCGAGGAATTTGCGGCGGAACTTGCGGCGAACACGGCGTTACTCCAAAGTGTGAGGGACTTCGCGGCGAAAGGTAAGCCCATCTACGCGGAATGTGGCGGATTGATGTACCTGTGCAAGGGATTAGAGACTGTCGCCGGAGATTTTTTCTCAATGGCCGGTGTTTTACCCGCCGCCACAAAGATGTTCGACAAACGTAAGACCCTTGGGTACGTGGAAGTGACGCTCACTCACGACACCTTCTTCGGCCCTGCAGGCATGACGCTGCGGGGGCATGAATTTCACTATTCCGGTCTCACGGAAGAGCTTCGAGGCCGAGCAGGCCTGCGTTCGGTTTACGCGTTGGAATATCGGCGTTCGCACACGAAGGTGGACGAAGGTTTCCTCATGGGCTCCACGCTCGCGGGTTACGTTCATCTGCATCTCGCTTCCAACCCCGCGGCGGTACGCAACTTCGTGAATTCCATCTCAGCAGGTGAAAATGCCTCTTAATACGACAGAAACGGCCAAGTCTCTTATTCATAATCTTTACAATCACCCCATGAGCGGGGACGAAATCGAATCGCGTTCCATGGCCATCATTGACGAGCTGGCGGACCGCGGCCGCTTTACCGACGAACAATGGCTTGTGGCGCAACGACTTGTCCACACCACTGCGGATTTTGGATTACTGGACTCGCTTCGGTTTTCCGAGGACGCCGTGAGCGTGGCCGTGGCAGCCTTGCGCGCAGGCAGCCCGATTTATGTGGACTCGAACATGATCCGCTCCGGTTTGAGCTTGGCGCGGCTTAAAGCCGTAAATCCGGAGTACTCTGCGGATCGCATCCTCTGCCATGTGGCGGACGCGGACGTCGCTTCTCAGGCGAAAGATAGCGGATTGCCGCGCTCTCTCTTTGCGGTTCGCAAGGCGGCCGCCCACTTGGACGGCGCAATAGCTGCATTTGGAAACGCGCCGGTGGCGCTCCTGGAACTCAATAGAATGATCGTGGAAGACAACATCAGGCCGGCGGTGGTCATCGGTATGCCCGTTGGCTTCGTGCATGTAATAGAGAGCAAAGAGGAACTCATGTCACTCGATGCGCCGTACATTGCCTTGGCCGGTCGTCGCGGCGGCAGTCCCCTTGCGGTAAGCGTCATTCATGCGCTCTGCTCGGCCGCATTGAGCCGGAGCGCCGCATAGAGGGGTTGCAGTTGCAGCAGGGCGCGCACGGGTCATAACGAGGGCTGCCGGCATTGGCGCCGCTTTAAGTCCGGTCAGCCTTTCTACCAAACTTCATACAATACGAAAGTGAGGACCCTTGGACTCAGCTCCCAAAACAATAATTCTATTAGGGCACGGCAGCCGCGTGCCTGACGCCGGTAGACACATGGAAAAAGTAGTTGCGGGCCTCAAGGCCGGGTATGGTTACAAGATGGTGGAATATTGCTACATGTCACGGTTGGGACCGCACTTTCCGGAAGTCTTCAAGAAGTGTGTTAACGCCGGAGCTAAGAACATCATGGTCATACCGTACTTTCTCCATGATGGGCTGCATCTTGTCTTGGATATACCCGAAATGCTGCAGCGAGTAGCCTCTCACTACCCCGACGTGCGTCTCGTCTTGGGGAAGAATTTAGGGTTCGACTCGACCCTGGTTGATCTTGTGGAGCGTCGCATTGTGGACTCCAGCGGTTGCCCCGACATTCGAGAGGTTTCGCTTCCGCCGCGAAACAAGTACCCTGTGCCCAAAGGTCAATGCGAGTTCGTGCCGATGCTCCCTGAAGAAGCGGCGAAGTTCATGCACAATGAACACGACCACGATCACCACGGACATTAGTCCTGATGGATAGCCGTGCGGGTCAGCGTACATCGCGCAGGCCGTCTCAATGCCGGTGAACCACTGTGACATGCGATTGGCGTGAAAAACGATAATTATAACGCGGCAACGACAAAACTAAGACAATGACGGACTTTCGATAGCCCGTCCTAAACATTTGCGGAGGATTCCCATGCGGTTCTTAGCCATCATTATAGTGGTCTTCATCTTTGCGCTGCCGGCGCCCGCATCGGCGATGCACATTTCGGAAGGGATATTGCCGGTGAGCTGGGCGGTGTTCTGGTATGTCATGTCGGCTCCCTTCATTCTATTCGGGCTCCGGACGCTCGCCCGGAGGAGCGCAAAGGATCCATTTACCAAGCCGTATGTCGGGTTAGTAGGCGCAGCGGTGTTTGTAATCTCCTGCATGCCTATTCCTGTGCCCATAGCAGGGACGTGTTCCCATCCATGCGGCACGGGCTTGGCTGCGATACTGCTGGGGCCGAGTATTACGGTAGTGGTTACTAGCGTGGCTTTGACGCTCCAGGCGCTCTTTCTGGCGCACGGGGGCATCAGCACTCTGGGCGCCAACACCTTCGCAATGGGCGTGATCGGCGGATTCACCGGATACGGCGTCTTCCTCGCAGTGCGCAAGCTTGGGCTGCCCGTTACCGTGGCGGCTTTTGCAGCTGGCCTCCTGTCGGACTGGGCTACATACGCGGGAACGAGCTTTGTTCTTGCAACTTCCCTGCACTTTGAGGCGTCCTTTTCCACCATGTTTCTGACGATCCTGCTGGCTTTTACGCCTACCCAGGTACCTCTAGGAATTATTGAGGGAATCATTTCCGCAGTGGCTTACAATTTCATACACAGTAGACGGCCGGAATTTTTACCGGCTGCACATAGGACCGTCTCATGAGAAAGTCAATTCTCGCCCTATGCGCTCTCGCGCTTTTCCTGGGGACCTTTGGCTGGGGCTGGGCAGGTGAACAATGGCCCGGTGTTGACGAAGCCGTGGTGAAACGATTCGCTGAAGCCGGCGGACGCCCCGCAAGCGATCCTCTTCTTAACCTGGAAGGAGACGCCCTCCTGTTCGCTTTTCTGATGGCGGGAGTGGTAGGTGGATTCGTCGGCGGCTATTTTTTTCGTGATCTGTTTCCACCACGCCGCAAAAAAGATCCCATCGGCGGCGGAGCGCATGTGAATACGAACACGTGATGGTTCACGGTATTTCCTATGCGTGCCTGGTGTTTGAATCCGACTGCCGGAGGTAATGAGAGCGCATACGTATGTTTGATGTCTTCTCCGATATATTTGCCCGCGAGAGCAATTTATTCTCCAGATTGGACCCGCGTGTGAAGATCGCCGTAGCCGGAGCCGGTATCGTCTGCTGTTTGTGCAGTCGATCCGTGACTATGCCGCTTACACTCTTCACGCTGTGTGTGCTTAGTCTGCCGGCGCTCGGTGTTCCGTTTAGGTGGGTTGTTCTAAGGATCTTACCGCCGGTTGGGATTGCCCTGGTGATCGTAGTGTTGCAAGCTCTGGTGAACGGCTCCACGCCCATGTTCTCTCTAGTGGTAGGGCCGTGGACCTTAAGCGTGAAACAGGAAGGCCTACGACAAGGCATTGGACTCGGCTCCCGCGTGCTGGGTTCGGTGGGCACGATTATTTTCTTAGGAGCGGTGACGCCTGCATACAAGATTTTCTACTCTCTGCGTTGGTTCCGCATTCCTGAGGGCTGGATCGAGATTGCTCTGTTGGTGTATCGCTACACCTTTGACATTATGGAAGGCGCAGCTGAAATAGCTGCAGCTCAGAGAGTGCGGCTGGGCTATTCCAGTGCGGGCCGTGCCTTGCGCTCCTCGGGTATCTTGGTGGGAACCGTGTTGATACGATCAATGGATCAGGCGGTTCGCACCCATGAGGCAATGTGCCTCCGGGGGTATACGGGCACAATGCCCTTTCCGCCGTTGACCCCGTTCACGCGTCGGGACTTCAGGATAATGGCCTGTGCGATGCTTGGGCTCCTCACGTATTTCTTATTTGCGCAGAGGTTTCTTCCGTGAGCCTTCCCCTCGCCGTCTCAGCCCGAGGAGTAAGTTACACGTATCAACAAGGGGCAAAGGCCCTCGATAACGTGGACTTTGATGTTACGCGTGGTGAATTTGTGGCTATGCTGGCAAGTAACGGTTCAGGGAAAACCACGCTCATCAAGGTGCTCGTGGGGCTCTTGAAACCGGATGAAGGAACCGTGAGCATTAACGGCTGCGAGATCTCCAAAATGAGCCATAGGGATCTCTATCAATCCGTGGGGCTCGTGTTGCAAAACCCATCGGATCAGCTGTTTGCAGCCACAGTGGAAGAAGATGTCGCGTACGGGCCGCGCAACCTGGGATTGTCTGAGGAAGAAGTGCAGCTGCGGGTCACGGAAGCCCTCGATAACGTGGATGCTTCCGAACTGCGCGCACGGGCAATCCACCATTTGAGCTTTGGTGAACAGAAGCGCGTATGCATGGCCGGAGTGCTCGCCATGAAGCCGTCCATTCTCGTGCTGGACGAGGCCACGGCGGGTTTAGATCCCTCAGGTGAATCTCTCATGATGCGGCTCTTGAACACGATCAACAAGAAACAAGGGGTTACAGTGATACTTGCAACGCACTCGGTTGACCTGCTTCCTCTTTTTGCCGATCGCATTCACGTTTTACGCCGAGGGAAAACCTTGACCCAAGGTCCGGCTGATGAGATTTTTTGCGACCATGACATGCTCGATCATGCGTGCCTGCGGCTCCCGTACGTGGCCGCGCTGCTGCATAAGCTCAAGCAGACCGACGGCGTGCCTATCAACGGGCTGCCTCTGACCATCGGCGAAGCAAGAATTCGCCTCTTGGAGCTGATCCCCGAGGATCTCATCGTTAAGCCGTCGGGAGAGACGCTACCATGAGTCTCCGGACGGGATACACTACGGGCGCATGCGCAGCCGCAGCGGCAAAGGCGGCCGTTACGCTCTTGCTGAAGGGCGCCGTGGATGAGACGGTACGGATATGCCTACCCCGCGAGCAGATGCTTACACTTCGACTGGAGGACTCAGGCGTCGCACACGGAAGCGCGTGGGCGGCCATAAAGAAAGACGCGGGAGATGATCCCGATGTGACTGACGGCTGCGTGGTTCACGTTCATGTAGAGTGGTTACCCGGCGGATGCGTCGAATTCGTCGCAGGCCCCGGAGTGGGAACAGTGACCAAACCGGGGTTGGCGCTCCAGCCCGGTGAACCCGCGATTAACCCCGTCCCGCGTAAGATTATTCAGGAAAACATACGAGCGGTGACGGATCAGGGCGTGCGAGTTACCGTGTCCATTCCCGGAGGGGAGGAGCTTGCGACCAAGACGTTCAATCCCAGGCTGGGGGTTGTCGATGGGCTGTCGATACTCGGCACGTCGGGAATCGTGAGACCGTTCAGTGCCGCAGCCCTGGAGGATGCCCTGAGGTGCGCACTGGACGTAGCCCGCGCATGCGGCGTGCGCTACCCCATTCTCGTACCCGGTCGCATAGGAGAAAAAGCCGCTTCCGCCATGTTTGTCTTTCCTCCCGAGCAGTTGATAGAGGTGAGCAACGCGTGGGGCTTCATGCTCGACTTGGCTAATTCCTTAGATTTTGAGGGATTGCTTGTGGTGGGACACCCCGGTAAGTTAGCGAAACTGGCGGCCGGCTGGTGGGATACCCATTCATCCAAATCCGACAGCGCGGTTCCTTTTGTGCGGGAGTTCTATACGAAACTGTTTGCAGATGAAGCGCTCGAAGCGCTCACGGTTGAAGGGCTCTTTAACGACATACCCGAAGAGCGGCGACACACCTTAGCCGACGGACTCGCCGAGGAGATCCGTTCCGCCGTTCGGCTCCGAGTGAATGATAAGTATCCCGTGTCGGTTGCGCTGATTAACTTGCAGAGCAAGCTTCTCGGATCAGCCGGTGATTTGACGTGCTGGAAAGCGCGGCCATGAAGACGCGATCCTCAAAAGGGCCTATAATAACCATCATCGGCTGTGGACCCGGCGCCCCGGAATATCTTACGCCGGCTGCTGTTCAAGCTGCTCAGGAGGCAGACGTGCTGGTAGGCGCGCAACGGCTATTGGATCTTTTCCCGAACCGGCCCGGTAAGCGTTTAGTGGTTCAAGGTAACGTGAAAAACCTACCGGCCGCCATTGAGGCGGAAGGTAAATGTACGGTGGCGGCGCTTGTCACCGGGGATCCCGGCTTGTATAGTCTGGCGTCACTGATTATCGCGCATTTCGGTCGGCAGCGCTGCAGGGTCATTCCGGGTGTAAGTTCCGTGCAAGCGGCCTTTGCGGCGATTGGACACTCATGGGCGGGCGCTACCATAATAAGCGCTCACAAAGAAGATCCGCCGAAGGACTGCTTTGAGACGTGTGATAAGGTTTGCATACTGGGCGGTCGGGCCAACCTGGGCGCGTGGCTACATGAGAACCTGCCTACGCGTCTGCACGATGCGGCAATTTATGTGTGCGAAAATCTCACCCTGCCGGACGAGGCCGTTCACCAACCGCTTTACGAAGATTTGCCCGCTGTGAAAAGCGATGGTCGCGTTATCATCATAATAATCGCAGCCGCAAGGAGAACCCATACATCATGAAAAGAGGCGTTTTGTACGGCATTGGAGTGGGTCCCGGTGACCCGGAGCTTATTACCGTCAAAGGAGCGAAACTCCTCGGCTCGATCACCCATGTGTTTGTGCCGAAACCCTCTCAGGACAGCGGTAGCGTAGCCTTGAAGATTGCGAAGGAAAGAGTCCACCCAAGCGCACAAATTCACGAGCTGGTCTTTCCCATGACAACCGACAAAGAAAAACTGTACGCCCGATGGGAACAATCCGCTCGACAAATCTTGGCTGTGCTGGACCAGGGAGAAGACGCCTGCTTCTTGACGTTGGGCGACGCTTTTCTTTACTCCACGTACACGTATTTATTGCGGTCCTTGAGGAGACTGGCCCCGGATGTGACCGTGGCTACGGTTCCGGGGATTACCGCCTTCAGCGCAGCGGCGGCCCTTGCGGAATTCCCCGTGGGAGAGGCGAAGGAGCCCGTCACCATCATACCGGCCGCGGACGACCTGGACGCCGTACGCGCGGCTCTGGCAGTGGGCGGAGCGGTTATCATCATGAAGATCGGTAAACGCCTCGGGCGCATACTCGACATCTTGGAACAGGCCGGAGCCCTCGGCAGGAGCGTTTTCGTTTCACACGTGGGAATGGAGGATCAGCGCATCGTGTGGGATCTGAAAACATTGAGAGGCGAGATGGATGAATCGGGCTACTTATCGGTGATAATTGTGCGCGGTAAAGGAGAGAAAGCATGAAGGTGCATTTCGTAGGCGCAGGTCCGGGTGATCCCGATTTGCTTACGATCAAGGCTCATCGGTTGCTCACATCGTGCCGCATCTGCGTTTACGCCGGGTCTCTCGTGAGTCCGGCGGTTCTCGCTCTCTTGCCCGAGGATGCGGTCAAGCATGACTCGGCCGCTCTGAATCTCGACGACATGCGCGCCATTTTCGAGGACGCTCACCAAAAGAATGTGGATGTGGTTCGCCTCCATTCGGGAGATCCATCCATTTACGGCGCCATAGGCGAACAAATTAGAGAACTGAATACGCTGGGAATTCCCTACGACGTAACGCCTGGGGTAAGCTCCTTTCAAGCCGCTGCGGCCGCAGTAGGCGTGGAACTCACCTCACCGGAAGTCTCTCAGACCATCATACTTACGAGAGCCGCGGGACGCACGCCCTTGCCTCCCGAGCAGGAGATAAACGAATTGGCGCGAACAAAGGCGACCTTATGCCTGTTTTTGTCCACCCAGAAACTGTCCGATCTGACGAAGGATCTCGCAGCGCATTACGGTTGGGACTGTCCCGTAGCGGTGGTGTATCGCGCTTCGTGGCCGGACCAAGTTGTATTGAAGGGAAACCTGAGCGCCATCGCCGCGCAAGTGGCCGACGCCGGTGTTCAGAAAACCGCCCTGATCTTGGTGGGCCACGCCTTGGCCGCGCCGGTGGCGTCTTCAAAGTTGTACGACGCCGCATTCACACACGAGTACCGCACCGGCGTATGATACCAATACCTAACCAAAAAAGTACTATTGGGGAGAACCTTCTTGAAAGAAGGATTTCTCCCAAACCCCTCTCCAAGAATTTTTGCAATTGCCGAACCCGGCTTCCGGCAAGGAGAAATTTCGCTTTCGACGATTATCACAAATTTCTTAGAAAGAGGTTGGAAAATCCTGCTTTGCTAGAAAAGCTCCACCGGCCTAACTTTTGTGAAAGCACTTCGGTATGAGAATTGCCGTAATTACGCTTTCTTCGGAAGGTCTTATACAGGCTCGCGCCGTAGCGGAGGCGTTAAGCGGTGACGTTTACTGCCACGAGAGTTTTGCGGCAGGCTCCGAGGTCAAATCGTTCGCCGGCGTCATAGCGCTCACGGCTGAAATATTCGGTCTATACCAGGGTCTTGTGTATATTGCTCCCTGTGGGGTAGTGGTTAGGGCCATAGCCCCGCTGATCCGTCACAAGCTCACTGATCCCGCCGTGGTCGTGGTCGATGTGGGCGGTCGTTGGGCCATCAGTCTCCTGAGCGGCCATGAGGGCGGCGCGAACACACTGGCAATCGACGTGGGAAATGCACTCAACGCTGAACCGATTATCACCACCACCTCGGAAGCTGCTCGCAATCTTGTCGTAGGGATCGGATGCCGTAAAGGCGCCGAGGCGGATATTGTCGTGCAGGCTGTCCATGAAGGGCTGCGCCAAACGCGGGCCGAACTCTCCCAGGTGCGGTATCTTGCAAGTGCAGACGTCAAACGCAGGGAACCGGGGTTGTTGAGAGCCGCTGAACAGCTTGGGGTGCCGTTGCGGTTCATCTCGTCTCAAGAGATCCGAAATTGCGCCTTTGAATTTACGCATTGGGATGTGCCCACAGCGAAACTGGACCTGCCCGGTGTGGCGGAACCCGCCGCACTTTTGGCGGGAAGGAGGACCTCATTACTTCTCAAGAGAATCATACACAGCGGAATAACCATAGCGGTGGCCAAGGAAAGCTCTATGTCGTGGGAATAGGTCCGGGCGGTCCCATGCACCGGACGCGACGAGCGGAACAGGTTATCGGACAAAGCTCCGTTGTAGTGGGATACAAGAAATACCTGGACCTTATTCGTGATCTTACGGCCGACAAAGAACTCATCTCGTCGGGCATGATGAAGGAAGTGGAACGGTGCTCCGCTGCTTTGGACCGCGCTGCGTCGGGGCGTATAGTAACGCTCGTTTCCTCAGGCGATCCGGGGGTATATGGGATGGCCGGCCTCGCCCTGGAGATGGCCTGCGGCCGCAACATGACTATACCCATCGAGATTGTCCCCGGGGTATCCGCAGCCGGAGCCGCAGCAGCCGCTATGGGCGCGCCGCTCATGTTGGATTTCGCCTGCGTGAGCTTGAGCGATCTGCTTGTATCGTGGTCGGAAATCCGTCGGCGTTTGGAAGCCCTGGCCGAAGTTGACATGGTAACAGCGCTCTACAACCCTCGAAGCAAGAAACGAGTGACTCAGATAGAAGAAGCGGCTCAAATATTTCGCAAGCGCCGCTCGGGCTCCACACCGGTCGGCATCGCTTCGGACGTCGGCAGTGATGTTGAGAAGCTGGCGCTTACCGATCTCGATCATTTCCTGGAGCATGAAATCCACATGCGGAGCGTAGTAATCATCGGTAATTCTTCATCCAGGATATGTGGGAAATGGTTCGTCACACCGCGAGGATATATCTTGCCTCCTGCCGGCGAGCCGTCTCAGAGTGAGGATGACTAGCCCCAGCCCCTTGCTTCTTCTCATCGGAGGCGTCAGCGAATCCGTGGTAATTGCAACGGCTCTGGTGGACGCCGGTTACCGAGTATTGATGTCTCGGGCTACGGATGTGCCGTTCACAGCGCCGAAGCTGCCGAATGTAGCGGAACGCGTGGGCAGACTGGACGTCGTCGGTATGAGTAGGCTCATCGCAGAGCAAAACATCCTTCTTACTGTGGACGCGTCTCATCCGTATGCGATAGAGATCAAGAAGATCGCTCATGAAGCGGCTGCGAGTGCTTGTATCCCCTACGTGAGATGGATTCGGCCCCCAGGAATCCCTCAGGATGTAGCATACACGGCGGCCTCTGATCATGAGCAAGCTGCGAAGATTGCGTTCTCCTTTGGTAGGCCGGTGCTCCTGACCACCGGCTCTCGCAACCTAGCGCCCTACGCTGAACACGCTCGCGCTGAAGGTATTCTGTTGATTGCACGCGTGCTCGATCATCGCGATTCCCTTGCCGCAGCTGCCGCGGTGGGAATACCACCGCGGCACGTGGTGGCGGGTAGAGGCCCGTTTTCCCTGGTAGAAAACCTTGCGCTCTTGGACAAATTCCACATCGGCACTCTAGTTACGAAGGACGGCGGTATCCAGGGAGGTATGGCGGAAAAGCTCCAGGCGGCCCAGTTACGGCAATGTCATGTTGTGGTAGTATCGCGTCCCCAAATAGGTGTGAGCTTAAGCGCGGGAACTGTCACGGAATTGGTGTCGCTCGTAGCTGAAAGTCTGAAAGCGGTTTACGAGGCGGCTGTGCCGCGCGCGTGACATTTTGGCTTCTTTACGGTAGAGCAACGCCAAACAATTAGTCTGAAGGGGATTCGTATGAAAGCTATTTTAGACGGCGCTTCAGCGCCTACAACCGAGGATTTTAGACACCTCCGCCCTACCCTGCGAGCGCTTTTATTCGGGGCAGGCGGACACGCGAAGGTCACGCTGGATTGCATGATCGAATGCGCTACCGCGTCGCCGGTTCTCATAGTGGACTCTGATCCCGACAAATGGGGAACGGAACTGTGGGGAACGCCCATTATCGGCGAAGAGAACCTCGCAGCCGTGGTTATCGAGCACAGCATACAATCCTTCATCGTAGCTGTCGGGACGGTGGGCGATTTTACGAATCGTGTGCGCCTCTATGAGCTGGGCTTATCCTTGGGGCTGGAGCCGCTCACCGTGAAACACCCCAAAAGCGTTGTGTCTCGCTGGGCCAAGATCGGCCTAGGTACGGTAATCGCGCCTGCCGCAGTGGTAAACGCCGACGCATTGATCGGCGTCAACGTGATCGTAAATACGAATGCGGTAGTGGAACACGATTGTGTGGTAGGGGATCACTCGCACATAGCTACTGCCGCAATACTGGCAGGCAATGTGAATGTGGGGCCTCGGGTCATGATCGGCGCGGGCGCGGTTATTCGACAGGGCCTTACGGTGGGCGCCGCTTCAGTGGTCGGAGCGGGAGCCGTGGTGACCCAACATGTGCCCCCGGGGGACGTGGTAATCGGCTCGCCGGCGCGTAAGATGACGCCTTCAGAAGAACAATAACCGCCTACTCAGCGCCTGGGGCTTTGATAATTTCCCGACGCTTTGCCGACGCAGGGGTCACATCCGGGGGGTTTATTTCCCGGAGCTTAATTTCCACCGCGTTTAAAAATCTGTACCACGTGATTTCAAGCGTCTTCTGGTATGTGACACTGTTGTGAGAAGGCGCAGCCCATGTAATCCGGAGATCATACTCCGGAAATGTCCGTTCAAACCGCCGAGGAGGAGCCTCCGGGTGTATTGATCGCTTGCGGCGCCACTGCTCGACGACGCGATCGAAGTGGTAGACACTCACTTCATCAAAGCCCAGATCTCGCACGCCGCTCTCCAAAAGGGACAAGGTCTCCTGCATGGACTCGCTCTTTTCAAGCCGCATGGTCATAAAAGAGTAGTAGGTGCAAACATACTTGAAATAAGGGCGATTTTGCCAAGTACGTGTAAGGTGTTCGATCCGATAGAGCTTCAGGAGCGCAACCACAACAGCTAAGAGAACGAGCGACGACACGCCGATGAAAACACGAACAGCGGCGCTGTCCGGCCCCAGAACCAAGCACAGCGTAATGAGCGAAAGCAGCGCGCTGAAGATGTAGAATATGCCCACAACGATACGCGGCCGGCGAAAACGCTCCATGAGCTTGTGGTGCAAGTGATCCGCATCGGGCCAGAAGATTTTGCCTCCCGTGACCCAGCGTCTAGCGACAGACAAAAACACATCCAGTAACGCTATACCGAAGGGCAAAAACGGGGCGAACACCATTCCCATGGTCCCGGATCTTTGCCCTGGAAACAACGCCGCATTGCTTGTAGCCAAGACGCCAAGTACAAACCCGAGAAATAAACTGCCGGAGTCCCCCATATATATTGCGGCTGGAGGGAAGTTGTATCTGAGAAAACCCAACAGGCAGCCCACCAATGTAAACGCGATGACGGCGGTGAACACATCCCCTTTCACCGCTCCAATTATCCCACTGGTGAGAGCCGCAAAGAGACAGATGCCTCCGGCTAAGCCGTCCAAGCCGTCTATGAGGTTAATGGCGTTGATTATGACCAACACCACAAGCGCAAACAAAAGTTGTCCCGAGATCCCCAGCTCCAGCGCTCCGAGTAACGGGACTGTGACATGGCGAATGGAGTGGCCGCCCACGAGGAGAATGGCTATAGCCGCAAGCTGCCCTAGTAGCTTTCGCTTCCAGCCGAGTTTCTGGATGTCATCGGCAAGTCCAACGAGAAAGATGCAGGCAGAGCCGAAGAAAAACGAAAGCGTCTGGGCGTTATCAGGGAGGTCACCCCCAAGAGAGCCGGAAAACGACAGAGCGAAATAGGCGGCAAATACGAGAAAGATCGGGAGCGAAATGGCCGCTCCGCCTAAGAGTGGGGTAGCTGCCGTATGGACGCGGCGTCCGCCGGGGTACGCCATTATATTATGACGCACTGCGGTTCGCACAAGACATGGCAAAAGAATGGACGCGCACGTATATCCGAAGAGGATGAGCCCAACCATGCAGGGAAGACTATTATACATTTCTCCGCCACCCCCACTGAATCAAAAGTGATGTGCAGCCGAAGATCTTGACCTACTCGGTGGGACACAGGCAAACACCTCCGCCGCCGTAGGGACACAGACTTAATACCCCAAAATATGGAGGCGCCCCGATCCGTTCAAAGCAATTTACCACCAAGCGTGTTCCTTTTCAAAGATAAACCCGAACTTCCAACAACACACCTGAAACCAATGCGTAATCAAAGAAGTAATATTGGGGAGAACCTTCTTGAAAGAAGTTTCTCCCCAAACCCCCATAGGCGCTAACTTAAGGGTTGTAACTACCTGATATCATTAAAGCCGGTAATTCAAAATCCGTAATGATTTCCACTTAAAGTTAGCGCTTATGCCCCAAACCCCTCTCCAAGAACTTTCGCAATTGCCGAAAGCGGCTTTTCTCAAGGAGAAAATGCCGCTTTCGGCGACTATCACAAATGTCTTAGAAAGAGGTTGGAAAAACCTGCTTTGCAAAAACAGCTCCGCCGATCTTACTTTTTTGAAAGCACATCGGTATGAGATACTGTTCGCAAATACTATTATTCCTGCTTATTTACGTGATTAGCAACTTTTTTTAGATCTTGGCATCTAAATTAGCAGAGAAATTTGGAGAATCGTTAAACACGACGCTCGCCTGGATGGAGCGGCTCTTTTGTTAAAGCGTGCGTCGTAGTTGCTTAATTAATAAATTTCATACCTTACAATTAGTACGATGAGGAGATACTCAATGGATCCGACAACGGCTTTATCACTACAGGGGCTAATTATGACATTTCTGGCTTTCTTGGGCGCCTTCGGCGCACTGGGAATCGCAAAATACGCGATGTGGAAAAAAGGAATGTGTGTTCCCGGGATCATTCCTTGTGACTTATAATTCGTCGTAGTCTTCAGCGAGGAGGACCAAAGGGTTCTCCCCGCACCTCTCCTTCCCCTCCAAAACTGCATTGTGCCTTCCTCTTGGACTGATCTGAAACATTTTCCATATTGCGTCACAAACAATTCAGTAGTATATTAAGCGGTATAGAGGTCTGTATCGGCATGGCGGCTCAAACGACTCAGCTTCGCCGATAGCCGGCTCAACTCCGTTCGGAATTAAATCTACTTGACTCAAGTCTCATATCTCAGCTTTCCTGTTTCTACCGATTGTGACGATCAACACGGGTGCGCCCATCGTTCAGAGTTTTCCGGCCGCGCCGCATTTGGGCTTATTCGCTTAGGAGTTCATCGTGATCGTAGCTGAACCGAAGTCTTTTGCGGAAGTGATGAATCTCTCCCGCAGCGCGCAACAACCGGTAGTGGTTGGCTGCGCAACCTGTGTCGCCGTGTGTTTAGCCGGGGGAGAGAGGGAGGCGGACCTCCTTGCGCTGAAGCTCAGACTCGCCCATCGTGAGAATCCAGAATTTTCAGTGAGATCTTTTACCATTGAGCGGCAGTGTGATCGGGAGTTTCTTGCCGCAGCTCGTAAAGAAATCGGGAACGCTGATTGCCTAATTTCACTAGCTTGCGGCGCCGGGGTGCAATTTCTAGCCGAAACGTATCCGGATATAAAGGTAGTACCGGGCTTAAATACGAGCTTTATAGGCGTTACGGAAGCGCCCGGTGTATGGACTGAGCGTTGTAGCTCCTGCAATCAATGTTACCTTGGGCTTACAGGTGGTATTTGCCCCGTCACCATGTGCGCAAAGGGTCTCTTGAACGGCCCATGCGGAGGACCCAAGAACGGCAAATGCGAAGTGGATGCCGACCGAGACTGCGCGTGGGTGCAAATCATCACCCGTCTGCATCGCCAATCCCGTTTAGATATCCTTACGAATATTGTGGAACCCATGAATCATGCGCGTTCAGCGCGCCCCAACAAGATAACACGGCCGGAATATAATACCCGGTGATCGGTCACCACGGAGTTGTTCGTCGGCAAAAATGCGCATAGTCTCAACCCGCCGGGGCTTTCTCCTCAGAGATGTGCAACGGCCGGTTTTACGTAACGCCGCACAGGTTTGATAAGATACATGAGTGAAACAATTGTAGGCAAAAAGGTCCTTGTAGTGGGCGGTGGCATTGCCGGTCTCACAAGCGCATGGGAACTGTCAAGGCTTGGCGTCGAAACCACTCTCATCGACCAATCTCCCGTTTGGGGCGGTCATTTGGCTCGTTTTTCGTGCAAAGCAGTGGAGACGTGCAAAACCTGCGGAGTCTGCCTTGCGGAAGATGTCATGGAGCGGATCTACGAAAGCTCACTCATCCATCTGTTGCTGAACACCTCGGTTACGTCCGCAAAACGGGAGTCCCGACACTATTCGGTCTGCATGACCAGTCGTGACGCTGCGCCGATGCCGGACGGCGTCCACCTGGCTGACTTATGTCCTGTGCAAAATGCCTTAGTATCATACAAGAACGGCTTCTACCTCAACCGAGAACACTGCCTCTATTTCCAAGATGAATCCTGCAGGATCTGCTTGGACACTCATCCCGAAAATCAGGCGCTTTTCCATCCCGAGACACAGCAACTGGAGAGCCGGGTTGACGCTGTTGTGTTGGCAACCGGCTTTGAGACCTTCGATCCCTCGGAAAGACCCGCCTGGGGCTATGGTTCGGTTCGCGGTGTTCACACTGCTGAGGAAATGGAGCCGGCGCTTCGCACAAATGAGTGGTCGGCCCCTGCGGGCTCCACAGTCGCATTTGTGCAATGTGTCGGCAGTCGCGACAAGCGATTGGGACGAAACTACTGCTCACGAGCATGCTGCGCGTATGCGTTGCGCATGGCGAATGTCCTTGCCGCCAAACACGGAACGAAAGTCACCATCTTTTATATGGATCTCCAATCTATGGAACGCGCCGCCACACTGACTTCCACGGAGATGTCTCGGCTGTTTGAGTTTATTCGCGCCCGTCCGGGCTCCATCACGGAGGGACAAGATGGTCGTCCGGTAATAGTGTACAGTTCCCAAGACGGAAAACCCGTTTCCGCAGCTTTCGACAAAGTCATTCTCAGCGTAGGAATGTCTCCCGGACATTCCACACGGCGCCTCAGCGAGATATTCGGCGTGCACACAAACGCAAACGGCTTCTTAGGGCCTAATGATGAAGGCGTCTGCACCAACCTACCGGGAGTTTTCGTAGCAGGGACGGCACAGGGTCCAAGATCCATTAATGACAGCGTATCCCATGCCTTGCGCTGCGTCGGCAGAGTGGCTGATTATCTCGCATCGGAGGAAACCCGCTCATGACCAGGGAAACCGAAGCCGTTATCACCGGATTGCAGGAGCCTCCTTCACGTATCCTGGTCTTGGGCGGCGATGCGACAGGAGCGCGCCTCGCGGAAAAACTGGCGGACAGCGGCCTGAGCGTGGTACTGCTGGGCAGTAATTCGAACTCGAGCATGGAAACGATTCCGGACGGGCTCCTGACGGATGTGACCGGCTTTGTCCATGACTACACCGCCGAGATCGCCACTGCGAACGGGCTCGTAACGGAACATTTCACGCATATCGTGTGCGCTCAACCGGCGCGCGTCGAGGCGCGATTCAAAGCTTACGGCCTGGAGCCATCATCACAGGTGGTGTCTCTCTCTGAGTTCTTGAAACGTGACGGTCTCAACGATGCGCTTCAGTCAAAGGATCGCTTTCATGTCGCCTTTTTGTGCGGCTTGAGAGGAAGTTCACGGCCTGCGGCTTTTGACGGAATACTTCGCGGCATTGAGCGTCTTCAGCAAAGCGACAGACCCGTCATCTTCGTTTTCTCACGGGACTTACACGTGGCCGGCGCCAATCTCGAATCTCGGTATCGCGGGGCACGTGAACGAGGCGCGGTTTTCTTTAAATTTTCCGATGACCTGCCTACCTTCGAGTCCTCTGCAGGGGTGGTCAAGATTCACTTCAACGACGCTGTTTTGGGATCGCCTATGGAGCTGACGCCCGACCTGCTGGTGGTGGATGAAGAATATTCACCACCGGATTTGGCGGCAGTTGCAAGGCTTATCCCTTCATCTCACCGCTTCCAGCCCTTCATTCAGCCGTATTCACCTCGATTTGCCGGCATGTTGACTCCCAAGGCGGGTATTTACGCCATCGGTCCGGCTCGAGGCGTCTATGAAAACGATCTTATCGCCTCGGACATTGAAGCGGCGCCCACATTCCTGCGGTCACGGGTCGATATTCCCGGTTATCCGGGTCCCGCCGTGATAGATCCCGTTAAGTGCGCAGCGTGTCTCACGTGTATGCGCACCTGTCCACACGGCGCGATAGGTTTGGGTTCCCCCCCCGAAGTGCATGCGGGTTCCTGCTTCCGGTGTGGTGTGTGCCTGACCGTGTGTCCTCAAAACGCGATTTCCTTTCGTCAAATCCCGGACGAGTATGATATTGGAGAGCAAATACGATCCACGTTAACGAGGACGGAATCAGCCTCCAAGATCGTTGTTTTCCTATGCTCACGATCCGCAGCGCAAGCCTACGTCAGCGCTTTATCACAGCTTCCGGAGACCGTGGGGCCTGTGGTGGTCCCCTGCGCGGGGGCCGTGGACGAACGCCACATCTTAGACGCGTTCATGGCGGGAGCTTTGGGGGTCCTGGTAGCCGGCTGTTTTGACGGTAACTGCGCCTCCATTTATGGCACGACCTTCGCCGGGAACAAGGCCGCAGCAACCATGGAAAGTTTAAAGGACATAGGCATGGACGCCCGTCTCGTGCGCATGGTTAGGCTTTCATCGAATAACGCCGAGCCTTTAATCGAGGCGGTCCAGGAACTAACTCGTCATATTGGGGAGAATGCCCATGGATCCGATTAACCTAAATGAACTGGACCCCTCCTTTAAAACTGAGGTGTCTCAGGAGATGGGCGGGGCCGGCATACAGGCCTGCTATACGTGCCGTTCCTGCACGGCTGTGTGTCCGGTGGCCGGCGTGAACGAACATTACGATCCACGAAAAATCATACGCAAAACCCTCCTAGGGATGAAAGACGATGTCCTGAAAGACGAGTATATCTGGTTTTGTTCCTCGTGTTACGCCTGCCACGAAGTTTGTCCTCAGGAGGTCAAATTCACAGATGTGATTATTGCGATCAAGAATTTAGCATGTCGAGCGGGCCACACACCCCAAGGGCTCTCGATAACCAAAGCGATCCTAAAGAATCACGGCAGGCTTTATGAAGTCACGGACTTTGAAAACGAAAAACGTGAAAAACTGGGATTGCCGCGCATCATCGAGCAACCCGACGACTTCGACAAACTTCTCCCCACCACGGAGGAGTGAAAGACACGGCATGGAAGCGCTACTTTTCCTTGGGTGCACGGTTCCCGTTCGGAACCTTAATTATGAAGTTTCGGCTCGGCTTGTTGCGGAGCGCCTGGGTATCACCTTTCTCGACCTAGATGGCTTCGGATGCTGCGGCTATCCTCTGAAATCCCTCTCCTCCTTTGACGCCCTTGTCATTGCGGCTCGCAGTCTCGCCTTAGCCGAAAAGGAAGAGCTGCCTTTGTGCGCTCTATGCAATGCGTGCGCAGGAATGCTTTCAGAAGCGGCCCACACGCTCGATCATGAACCTGAACTCCATAGCCGCGTCAATGAACGCTTATCCACCGTAGGGCTCGTTTACAACGGGCCGGTGAAGGTCAGCCACTTCATGCGCATCCTTTGGGAGAACGTGGGAGAAGGAGCGATTCGAGAGGCTGTCAGCAAGCCTCTGACCGGTGTGCGCTTGGCGCCGCACTACGGCTGCCATTACCTCAAGCCTTCGGAGCTGACCCACGGCTTTGACTTACCGGATGATCCGCACACTATGTCGCAGCTCATTCGAGCCACCGGAGCTGAGGCGGTGGATTATCCCTCTCTCAAGGATTGCTGCGGGGGTGGAGTTCTCGGCGCCTCGGAATCCACGGCCAATCTCATGGCCGCCGGTAAACTCAAGGATGTTCAAAACAGCGGCGCGCACGCCCTGGTAGTGGTTTGTCCTTTTTGTAATGTGATGTACGAAGGCAGACAGAAGCAAATAGGCAGAAGTATCAATATGGACTTAAAGACACCGGTGGTGTACTATCCACAGATCCTTGGGTTGGCGTTGGGTCTATCCTCTCAGTCGCTGGGATTTAAGTTGAATCGCGCCAAACCCTCTGAACTCCTCAAGATTGTGGAAGGCTGAGTTCCGGAAGCCGCTAACCGTCCTCAGCGGTTTTGCCGACGCTCTACCGGGTCAAGCCCCGTTTTGTTTGAGCTGTTTGAGAAAGCTCATTTGTAGGAGGTTGAAATGGAATATAAGGGATACCTGTTCCCGAACGATCTGCGTTATGAGAAAAATCATTTCTGGGCAAAGGTGGAGAATGGTTTGGTGGTCACCGGGGCATCGGAATTCATATCCAAACAATCCGGCGAGATAACCTTTGTGGATCTACCGGAAGAAGATGACGAGGTAACCCAAGGGAAGCCTTACGGTTCCATCGAATCCGGTAAATGGGTAGGAAGAATATACGGAGTTGTGTCCGGCGCTATCGTAGAAGTGAATCACGACTTGGAAGATGAACCGGAAAAAATCAATGAAGACCCGTACGGCGCAGCTTGGATTTGTAAGATCAAACCCACGAACCTTGACGCGGATTTCAGCGCCTTGATGACGTCCAACGACGACTACCTGAAATATATTGATGAAGAAATCGAAAAGATTGAGAAGGGGCTAAAGTAACCCGTTCTCGGACTGTGACCCGCGCCGTTTGTAAAATCGGCGCTATGTAAAATTACCATGTCCGCGGCTCCGTACGGTATTTGCCCGTAGGCTTCAATTGGGCTTCTTTCACTATGCCTGCAACCTGGTCCGCCAGATAATGTATTTCTCGGGACACGCGATCTGCGTCCTCGGCCCTTGGGTGGGGTGAATCCCCATGCTCATCTGAGAGTTCATCCAGCAAATCCGCAATTGACGCCAGATCACTCCTCAATTGCACCTGGTTTTCCCCCGACGATTGATTAATTTGTCGGAGGATGTCAATTGCGACGCGCAGGGCTTCTTTGAGCTTGTCCGCGAGTTCCCCTTCCACTCCACCTGCCGCCGCCGAGTACACCGATAAGCTTTTCAAGCGCGTAAGCGTCTCAAAGACCCGAGTGGTCACATGCTCCAGCCGATTACGATCCTCAAGATTGGCTGCGCGTATCGCGTGGGAATAGAGTGTGGCGGACTTCAGCCAATACTCGGCCTCAGTTCCCGAATAACTCGATCTGATTATTGGAATTTCTCTCCGTCCCAAGCGATACACGCCGACGGCCCAAAGACCCAAGCCGATCAGCATGAGCAAGGCCACCGTTATTCCATCGAAAAAAAGGCTCAACGCCGAGGCGCCTGCTACCGCAATGAGTCCGGGATTCCAAAGGCGTTGAAACACTGATGTCTTGTGGGTACGGGCCAGTTGGGCCGCGATTCCTAAGTCTTTAAAGAAAGCCATGAGCCGTGCGGCGGACTCTTCGCTGATCCCGCTCACGAGCACTGCGGATGGTTGCTTTAGCCGCGCCTCCAGAGCAAACCAATCCAGATGAGGAAAGCGAACTCTGAGACAGCGCACCAGCCGCTCGCGAGTCGTAACTGAGGCGACTTCCAGGGTTTCCACAGCCACATCACCTGGAGACAGCAGAAAGGGCGAAGGCTTGCCGTCGCTCGTACGAAAAGGATAAAGGCTCAGCTCCAGAAGATCGGCTTCCGACACGTGAGTCGGCTCTGCGAGTGTCGTAGTCATTCCAACAATCCTTTGCCGATGGCCAGCTCCATTTGCGTAGCGCTGCGCCATCTCTTAGCCGGTTCCTTGTTCAAGCATTTGAGAATCATTGCGTCCAGCCATCCCGGAATGGTCCATCTGTGGACCCGCGGGGGAACCGCAAACATCTTCAGGTGTGCGAATCCGTATCCTTTGGCGTCCTCCGCGACAAACGGATCTTTGCCTGTGACCAGCTTGTAGATAAGCGCGCCCAACGCATAAATATCAGCATGAAACTGATTGACGAACTTCCCTTCGTGAACAAAACTTTCCGGCGCAAGTCCGGACATGTAAACGCCCGGTTCTTCCCAAAGATAACGCTTATGACCTTTAACCGAAGCAAGGGCGCTCCAGACACCGCAATCCTCGAGTTCGACCGACGTATCGTCCAATGTAAGCATAAATTTGGACAGCTTGAGATTTCCATGGGGCAAGCGTCGAACTACACTGTCGAGTCCGCGGTGCATGTGCGCATATCCTACGGCATTGAGGATCTGCGGGAGGAGAATTTCGACCCCCTCTAAGGGCGCTCCGTCGGGGTTTTCGGCAATAAGGTTCTCCAGCGTGCGTGGATGATACGGGTATACGAGGCTCTTTACATCATCCAATTCACAACGTCCGAGAGCGGAAAGCGTGTTGGGATCATTCATGGCGGATTGGGCCGTGAAGAGAGCATCTAAAAAAGCATCCAGGGTCCCGGGAGGGGTTATTTCAGGACGAAATTGTTTTACGACGATATCCGGTCCCAGTGAATTATGATCCTCCGCTAAGAAGACCATCGCTTTATAACCGCTGTTTACAATATGCGTAACATAGTATTCGCAGTCGGATAATTGCGAATCGATCATATCGAGATTATCCAACGGCATCCCAATTTTTCTCAGCAAATCTTCGGGGATGCTGGAGACAGCCGGTCGCTCGTGCAAGGCCACGGCTTTAATGGGGGCATGCGATTCGTGAGAAGAAGCCCGAGGTTCATCAGAAAAGGTCCGGACTGATTCCGTGGGTTCTTCGGAGGGGCTTTCAGACTCAAGTTCTCCCGTCGGAACAGACTCGGGAGAGGATTCTTCGCTGTAGGCCGCCATGTCGGTTCCACAGGCGGGACACACATCGAAAGCGCTAGGGTGAACGTGGCTGCAAACAGGACAATGATACAAGGACTGAATAAAGCTTTTTTCCTGTCGTGCGTCGTGCTCCTCGATCCGTTTGTTACGCTCGAAAAAGTCCTCTCTGGAAAGCAGTCCCTGGTTCATCAGAGTTTTTATGATGGACACCAGTTCCTTCGGCTTAACAGAGTGCTTAATGAGGAGATCCTTATCTTTCACGCCCTCGCAATAATCCTTAATAAATTCATCTATGTCCAACTTGATGTTCATAATTCCTCAGGAGGGACGTATACTCGGGGACGCCCGCGCCCCCTCCGGACGCTTCCCTTTCAGTCACAATATAGCACCCGGCAGCCTTAGTTCAACCTCAATAATGCTCATGTGCGGGGGAATATCCACTTCGGTATCTGTGCGCCTCGTGTCCTGCGGTGAAACACCATCTCTTGACGGCCGTTTGGAACTTTCAGCCGGTGAATACTCCACATGCAAGCCTTTACTTTCCCCCGTTACGGCGGTGTTCGTTGCAGCGATTAGTAGCAGTTTATCTGGCCGAAGACAGCTTGCCGCTCGGCGAAGAGTATAAATTTCTCTTATAGTTGTTATTCGCTTGACTCCGGCGAAAAGTTCCACGAATCTGTTCCATACGATAGAGTAACATTAAAATATGCCGACGCGGATTTCTAAGTGCGCGTAGCAGTGCATGGTGACGCTTCGGAGCTATAAACTGTAAGTCATATATTCGGGTTTATAACTCTTATCGGCCCGAGCCTTTGTACTGAATCACCCATGTAAGGAGTAGAATAGATGGAACATTTTATTACTAATATGCTCGTTCAATCGCCCGGTGAAACAAGAGCGCTGGCGAATTTTATGTGCGGTCTGTGGAACTGGGGATTTTGGATCGCCTTCATCCTAGGAGTCGTGGGAACAATTGTAGCTTTTTTTAGAAAACCCTCGGAAAACAATCTTTAACAGAGCCGCCACCGAAGAATCTTTCCCCAAGGCGGACAGCGACGCATGGGGCGACGTTCGTGCGCCTGTGCGTTCGCTCGGGAAGCGGTGGTGATCTATACACCCGGCCCGGTAGTCTGTTGGGGTACGGCGCACTACGCCGTTGCCTATAGGCCGGCAAGTGGGCCTAAAGTCCTCTTCAGTAATCAGCGACACGATGAAATCCCCCCTGCCTCGGTCGAGCTTGCAAGTATGTTGCGGCTGGGGTATTGCGGGCGCCCATACCTCTACGGCGGCGCTTGCGGGGAAAACTCCTTCCGCACGGCCGGCATGCTGAACTCTTTCCCCGAAGTTCAACAAAGCCTGCAACTTTACCGTCCTTACCCTGTTTTTCTTCCTTATGCGAACAGTAAGGCTCATTCGCTCACCCCGTTGACACTATACGCTTCCTGTGCCAATTCTAACCGGCGCGGCGTGCTTAGCGACCGGCGTATCTTCCTTGTGGTTCACGGGTTTGCGGCGGCTCTGCGCGCAGCATAACCGGAGGGAGACTCTGTAACCTCCGGACCGCTCCTTATGTAATCATAAAGATTCCGGTTCAAGGGTTATGTGTTTAGGCAGTGCGGCCGGTTAAAAAGAGTCCGTTCTGCACTTGAAAATAGATTATGCCGCTACGTAGAGTTTAAATGTTTTACAGAAAAATTGCAGTCCTCGGCCTCGTTTTGGCCCTTTGTTCATGCTCGAGCCCGGAAACAGGCCGGATACATAAGACAACTCGCATGCTTATGGGCACGTTCGCTGACGTTTCGATACCGGAATCCGAACCCAAGCCTTCGGACGCCGTCACGGCAGTGTTCGATGAGATTAAACGGATCCAGGATCTTACCTCTTTCCATAGTCCGTCGGCCCTTACCGCGCTCAATGAAAAGGCGGGTTCCCAGCCTGTTCAGGTAGAGCCCGAGATCTTTCAGATTATTCAGTGGGCAGTAGACACGGCAAAGCTCACGAAAGGGGCCTACGATCCCACCATCGGCGTAATTACACGCTTGTGGCGTTTCAGCGGACCTGAAGAACCGCGCGTACCCCAGCAAAGCGAAATCGCTGCTGCACTCAAGCATGTCGGATACGATAAGATTCAACTCAACGAGGCGGATTCCACCATCCAATTAGAGGCAGGGGTTGTGATTGACTTGGGTGGCATCTCGAAAGGTTACGCCCTTAACAGAGCGCACGCAGTCCTGCAATCCCTCGGAGTTCGGTCGGCCCTGGTGAACCTCGGCGGCGACATTCTTGCTTTGGGTGAAAAGGCCCCCGGTAAGCCGTGGCGTATCGGAGTGGAAGATCCCCGTGAGCACGGATGTTCTATTGCCGTAACAGAGCTGAAGGGCCAGGTGATCTTTACCTCCGGCGATTACGAGCGCTTCATTACGGCAGACGGCAAGCGTTACCACCACATCCTGAACCCCGCCACCGGGTATCCGGCGGAAAACATGCGCTCAGTGACATTAGTAGGACTCCCTAACGCCACCTTGCAACCTGTAGGCACGGGTGTTTTCGTCATGGGCGCTCAGAAGGGTTTGGCGCTCTTGAACGAAATGAAAGACCTCTCAGCGCTCTTGGTGGATGGACAAGGCAAGATTCATCTTACCACAGGCGGTGAACGCATTTTTCACGTGAAAGACGGCTCATGATGAACTCCGTTTGACATGGCGCTCACGGCCCGTTACAGTGGCCCGACTTGATGGAGTGCCTGACGTCCCCGGCCTAGCAGATGGAGTTTCACGCATGAATAACGCAAAGGACCAAACTTCGAGCATTAAGGGACGATCTCGGGTCTCAACGGCCGTGCTTTCTCTCATTGTTCCCGGCCTTGGTCAAATAATGAGAGGCCGAATCTTCGCCGGACTCCTCTTCTTCCTAAATGTCGTTCTTTATGGGCTAACGATATTCGCCGCTGATTCCATGCACTACGATGTGAAAACTCCTTCTCTTCTGATAGCCTTGGGAGTGTGGGTCTTTTCAGCGCTTGACGCGTTTCTACGAGAGAGTTCTTTTATAATCCTGGCGTTGCTCGTGGCATTATTCTTTTTCGGTAGTGGCTTTTTCGGCGCGTATTTCATACTCCCTCATCTCGATGTGTAGAGTCCACGAAAGTATGACGTGGCGCTACATAGACGTTAAAGGGAACAGTTCACCAGGAACCATGCGCCTACTCGAAGTTACGTTTGGGGTAATCCGGACGAGAGACGAGTCTCTCTTCAAGCCTGCGCCGGACGCAGAGTCGCAGCCCAAAGCCCTGTAAATCATCTCAGATAAAGCATACAATACGAAACATGAATCAGGAATTACTCAAGATACGGGGTTTGCGCACCGTCTTTCATTCGGCCGGCGGCGAAGCTGTCGCAGTAAACGGATTGGACCTGGAGATCGCTTATGGTGAAACCCTCGGCATCGTGGGAGAGTCCGGCTGCGGCAAGAGTGTGACGGCTCTTTCAATTATGAGGCTGGTTCCCTCTCCTCCCGGCGATATAACGGACGGCCAAATCATCTTCGAGGGAGTGGATCTCCTGAAAATCTCGGAAGCTGAGATGCGGGATATCCGGGGGGACGACATCGCAATGATATTTCAGGAGCCGATGACCTCCCTCAATCCCGTTTTCAGAATCGCGGATCAAATAGGTGAGGTCTTTCAAACGCACCGTAACATGAGCAAATCCGCCGCTAGAGAGGCCGCCGTTGCTATGTTACGCAAGGTCGGTATGCCCTCGCCTGCCGAACGCGCCAAGGATTATCCCCATCAAATGAGCGGGGGTATGCGACAACGAGTAGTCATCGCCATGGCCCTGGCGTGCGACCCGAAACTCGTTCTTGCCGATGAGCCCACCACTGCGCTGGACGTGACTATACAGGCGCAGATCTTAGAGTTGATGAACGAAATCAAGCGTAGTCGCGGCGCCGGCATTATTCTCATCACGCACGATCTGGGTGTCGTGGCGGAAATGGCGGACAGGGTCGCCGTAATGTATGCGGGAGAAATCGTTGAAGAGGCGCCGGTGAACGACCTATTCGAGGCTCCGCAGCATCCGTATACCATTGGGCTCCTCCAGTCCATTCCGAGAATCAATGACGCCGAGGAGTCCCACGGCGGACGACTTCACGTAATTAGCGGCATGGTTCCCGACCTGCGCCGGCTGCCTTCAGGATGCTCATTCAGAGACCGCTGCCCGGAAGCGGGAGAGATCTGCTTAAATGATCCCGCTCTCGAACGAAAGTCCTCAGGACGCTTGGTGCGCTGCTGGAAACGATGTTGACAATGCCGGCGGAAATGCCGAAATCATCTATGAGAGTCGGTTTATCAGGCGTGAAACGCCGTGCCGCGCACGCATGCCAGCGCGACGCTATGTTTCTCTATGACGAACCGCTGCAATCCCAGAATCTCGGGCTGTCGGCGGTAAACTGCTATGGCTATTCACTTACCTCTAGGAGATATTTTTATGTCGGATACAAATATTCCTTACGCGATCCAGGAAAAGGGCTCTTATGTGAAAATACTATACATGGTCAGAATCCCCAACGGCCGCATTATTAAGGGCGCGCCGGACCGGGAGACCTTGGAATTCATAACGGGCTACGCTCAGGTGATTCCGGGGCTGGAAAAGACCCTGGAAGGTCATGCGCTCGGTGACAAGCTGAATTTCGTGGTGCCCCATGAGCTGGCCTTTGGACCGCGTTATCCGCAGTTGCTTATCGAAAAGAATCGGAGTGAATTTCATTTTCCTCCCAGATTCAAGCCTTACATCGGCATGGAGCTTCCCATTATAATCGAGGGCGGCGAAGGGCCGGACACAGTGACAATTCGAGAGCTCAAGGAAGACACCATCGTCGTGGACGGCAATCATCCGTTGGCCGGCGCCACCCTCGAGTATGATCTCGAAATTGTCGAGGCGAGACCCGCCAAAGAACAAGAAATTTGCGCTGAATGGGAAGGGGATTCCGCCAAAGAAGGCGCTCCGTGTTCAAGTCCCTGCGAACTCATCTTGGGCAAACCCCAAGAATGACTGCCGGTCCTTAACGACCTACGCTGAGCCGTCGTACCATTGTGCAATCAAGCGGATCAGTCATATCCCTTTGTCGCCCGGAACGACACGTCACGAGGCGCCATGCTCTTCTCCTCCTCTCAAGGCTCCCAGACCGACACTGCGACGGGAAATAGGCGGATATGGCTAACAGCCGTAGTTGTCATCGCGCTACTCATAAGCTTGTGGTTCTTGCCGATAAAGACCTATTTAAGCAACGCACTAAGCGTAGTGGCCGACTTGGGTCCGGCCGGACCTGCCGCGCTTGCAATTTTTTACATCGGCGCAGCAGTTTTTATGGTCCCTGGGTCTATTCTTACCCTGGGAGCGGGCTTCCTTTTCGGAATTCCCATTGGGATACTCACCGTGTGGGTCGGGGCCACACTCGGGGCGTGCGCAGCGTTTCTTGTGGGTCGCACGGTGGCCCGAGCCTGGGTCAAAGCAAGAATCGGCGCTCATCCTCGTTTTGCAGCCGTTGACGAAGCCGTGGCGCGAGAGGGTCTAAAGATTGTGCTGCTTCTCCGTTTGAGTCCACTCTTTCCATATAATCTCCTCAATTATGCCTTGGGTCTGACAAGGATCTCTTTCCGAGATTACGCAGTGGCCACAGCTTTGGGCATGATTCCCGTTATGCTGATGTACGTGTATCTGGGCGCGGCCGCGCGTTCTTTAACCGACATTGCCTCGGGTACCGCTGCTGCGGGCGGTCCCGGCCGAGTGCTTTTTTGGGTAGGCCTGATCACCACGGTGGTCGCAACCACATTGGTCACCGGAATCGCTCGAAGAGCCTTGCATAGCGCGGCGCATCCGATTGAGTCGTCAGCTAAAGCGTCCGTCCTAACGATGCCCCACCAGGTAATCATTTCGCCGCTCGATGAGGCGAACCAGCGACTTCTAGCCAATGTGCGACCGGCGGGGTGGAGTAATCCGAAGGCCGGAGGCACATATAACCTCGTGGTGATCGGCGCGGGCTCGGGTGGGCTGGTCACGGCAGCTGGAGCCGCAGGTTTAGGCGCGCGCGTGGCGCTTATCGAGCGTGACCTCCTGGGAGGTGATTGTCTCAACGTGGGGTGCGTGCCGTCCAAAAGCCTGTTGGCTGCGTCACGAGTAGTCGCCGCAACACGCAAAGCCGCTGACTTCGGAATCGACGCCTCTCTTCAGGGCATTCGGTTCAGCGATGTCATGGAACGCATGCGCCGCGTTCGCGCCGACCTGAGCCGGAATGACTCAGCGCGACGATTCCGGGATCTCGGCGTAGACGTTTTTCTGGGGAACGGTTCGTTCGCTGATTCCAAGTCAATCCGTGTAGGCGAGGACATTCTCACCTTCGAGAAGGCCGTCATCGCCACAGGGGCGCGTGCGGCGCAGCCGGATTACCCAGGGCTTGCGGAGGTCGGCTACCTCACCAACGAAAGCGTGTTCAATCTTACATCTGCGCCCAAGCGCCTTGCCGTGATCGGCGCAGGACCCATTGGGTGTGAGCTTGCTCAGGCGTTCCAGAGACTCGGCATGCAGGTCGTTCTCATCCACAAACACACTCGTATACTCGAACGCGAAGACCCGGAAGCTGCGGCCATTGTTCAAGGCCGTTTTGAGCGGGAAGGCGTGCAATTACTCCTCGGCGCCTCTATCCGAGAATTCTCACGGGCGGAGGACGGCAAAAGCATTGCCCTGAACGTGGGCGGTAAAGATTTTACCCTCACCGTGGACGAAATACTCGTCGGCGTAGGTAGGCGCCCCAATATCGAGAGCTTGAACCTAGCCGAAGCCGGTGTCTCCACCACTCGTGGTGGGGTGATGGTGGACGACTTCCTGCGCACCACGAACCCTGACGTCTACGCCGTGGGAGACGTTTGCATGAATCTGAAGTTCACCCATGCGGCGGACGCCACAGCCCGGTTAGTGTTGCGCAATGCGCTGTTTTACGGCCGCGGTCGAGTGAGCGCGCTTCAGATCCCATGGTGCACGTATACGGATCCGGAAATCGCCCATATCGGGCTTTACGAGGAAGACGCCGAGGAACGCAACATCCCACTTGAGACGTTTAAACGTGACTTTAAAGATGTAGACCGAGCGGTGACGGACGGTGAAGAAGATGGATTCGTCAAGATCCACGTGAAGCGCGGCTCAGATCAAATTATCGGCGCTACTATTGTCGGCGCGCACGCCGGAGACCTTATCAGTCAAGTCTCCCTGGCGATGTCCGCAGGCGTCGGCCTGAAAAAAATAGCCAACGCGATCTACCCCTACCCTACACGCTCCGACGCCATTCGACTTGCGGCAAACGCTTACAACGCGTCTCGCTTGAGTCCTCGCATGAAAAGACTGCTCTCCTGGTGGTTTGCGTAGCGATACCTCGAACGCGCTTGTACTCGCAAGGCATCAGTGCTCGCTAGAAAGGTCTTGCTCGAAAAATTCCAACAGTGCGGCCATGAACTGGGACTTTCCAGATGAGGTATGTGCCCCACGTTCGGCAACTCCACAAGCCGACAGTTTGGGATCGCTCTCGCTGTTTTCCTGCCCAGTTCGGGGAAGTTACCAAGCTTTGCGGACGCCTCTTTCGGCGCGAAGGCTCGTCCGGGGACGGTTGTGTCCGCCTGACCGATCACAAGAAGCGTGGGCGCTTTGATGAGGGGAGCGTCATAGATTACGGGCTGCTCGTACAACATTCGGGACGTAAGAGGCGAATACACTTACCCAGCGTGGAAATTGTGGGCTCAGACCTATGCGGCTGCCAACCTCCACAAATCTCTCGTATAAAGCAGGATCCCACGTGACTACGTAGCGCTTCACGAAGGCTCGGTACTTGTCCGTGTCCTGCTTCATGACACTACTATAGAGTTTTTCCAGGGGCGTGGGCGGTAGGCTCAAGCGGTAATCTTCCAAGCCTATGGGATTCTCCAGCGCTAGACGGGAAACGCGTTCCGGGTATTGCCGTGCAAGGCGCATCGCTATCATTCCGCCCACGGAATGCGCCGGCACATCGACTTGTTCCACTTTGAGATGATCCAGCAGATCCACGTTCGTCTTTGCAAGCACATCAAAGCTGTAATGAACATCGGGATGCGACGACTTACCGAAGCCGATTTGGTCCGGGACCACAACGCGAAATCCTTTCTGGGTAAGGCCTGCAATCACGTTCTCGAAATAAGCGCCGTAGAAGTTCTTTCCGTGAATAAGCAGAGCAGTGCGGCCGTTTGGTGTTCCCTGGGGAAGAATGTCCATGTAGGCCATTTTAAGGGCTTTTCCCTCAAGTGTGACACGAAGAAACTGCACTGCGTGCGGGTGTTATAAGATTCCATGGCGATGCCCAGTGGTTTGTCATACACGGATTCAGCGGTGGCCCAGGCGGTCGGCCACGGAATTACGAAAGCAACCAGCAGGTATAATATTACACGATAGTTCTTTCCAGAAGGAGTTCTCTTTCCCATTATCCCATTCCTCCGCCCACTCGGTTCATAATGTTGACGTATGTAGCGCCGACATACCTGCTTACAAGGAGAAAAGGTAGCTCAGTTGGACCGAAGTGTTTGAAAGAGCGTCAGGATGGAAAGGCCGCGCATTTGGTGAGTTGCCGGCTTGGGTGGCGCAACCAACTAGAAACACAACGTGAGCAGGACCGTTTCACGATGCAGGACAGGCGCACACAAAAAAGGAACGAGCGGGATGAAAGAAGGCCGCCCTCTTCCATCCCGGAGCTTGTTGTTACTTGAGACCGGCCGCTTCTTTGGCCGCTGTAAGTGTGTTCTTCATGAGCATGGCGATTGTCATAGGGCCGACACCGCCGGGAACGGGTGTAATGGCAGCCGCTTTTGCAGCCACTTCGTTATAGGCTACGTCGCCCACGAGCTTCCAGCCTCTTTCCGTGTCGGGGGCGTCAACTCTGTTGATACCGACATCGATGACCACGGCGCCTTCTTTTACCATGTCACCCTTGAGGTATTCCGGCCGACCGATGGCCGCTATGATGATGTCGGCTTCGGCGCAGCGCTCTTTGAGATTCTTGGTTTTGGTGTGACACATGGTGACTGTGGCGTTCATATCACGCTGATCCAGCATATTGGAAAGCGGGCGTCCCACGATGTTGCTGCGACCGAGTATCACGACATCCTTGCCCGAAGTATCGACACCTGCGCGTTTAATGAGTTCTATAACACCGGCAGGTGTGCAAGGTAGGAAGCGAACCTCACCGATGGAAATAAGCCCCACGTTAAAGGGATGGAAACAATCCACATCCTTTTCCGGGAGAATTGCCCGTAAGATTTGAGCTTCAGGAATGTGTTTGGGTAAAGGCAGTTGGCAGAGAATGCCGTGAACGGATTTGTCTTTGTTATACTCGTCGATAACCTTAAGAAGGCCTTCGGTAGAGGTGTCGGCGGGTAATTTGGTTTCCAGTGATCGAATTCCGATGAAATCGCACGCCTTTTTCTTGTTTAAGACATAGACCTTCGAGGCAGGATCTTCGCCCACCAGGATGACCGCCAAGCACGGCTCAAGACCCTGAGCCTTTAGGCCCTTTACCTCTTCCTTCATTTCGTCTTTGAGTAGCTGAGAAACTTCGTTTCCGTTGATTACCTTAGCCGACATGAACTCCTCCTATACGACGTTGGATGTACACTCCAAAGGATGTACGGCTCCGCGGCAGCTTCATACGAGCGGAATCGTATACCCGAAGCGGTCACTTTAAGGATGGACGGCGCCTGCCTACTCGTCAAGTCAGTGGGTCCGACGCAATAATGCTGTCGATATTCAAAGTGGTCCATCGGGCTGGTTACCGACGTAAACCGAGGAGAGACTGGTTTTACCGGAGAGTGTCCTTAGTGTTGGCTCCCAAGGGCCGAACGCCGTCCGGTGCGTGACCATCGTGCATTCACATTAAATTGCGGATCAGGGCCGCTTTACCAAGCGCTATCGCTACGTATCCAGGAAAAAAAATACCTACTGTGTCTTTTCCGCGTCCGACTCCAAGGATGTCGCAATACGCTCAATCGCCTGATAAATTTCGGGGTCATCCAGCGACGGCGGCCTGCTCTCGAGATCCGCCGTGGCGATCTCTTCGGAAAAGGGTAATATTCCCAGCAACGGAATACCGTCTAAGTTTTCCCTGAGAAACGTCTCTTGAGCGGGAGTTCGCACCTTGCTCCCCACTGCGCCGATCCTGGTCAGACCTATGTCTTTAGTCAAGAGCTTCACTTTGTTCGCGGTTTCGATGCTGCGGCGACCAGGCTCCACCACGACGATGAGTCGGTCTACACCTTGAGCCGTGCCTCGCCCCAGATGCTCTATTCCCGCTTCCATATCCATGATGACGCGGTCTTTCTCGTAAAGCACCAAATGGCTTATAAGCGCCTTCAGCAGGACGCTTTCAGCGCAGATGCACCCGCCGCCGCCCTTTTTCACCGTGCCCAAAACAAGGAGTTTAACGCCGTCTTTTTCTCTACCCAAAGCTTCGGGTAAGTCATCGACCTTAGGGTTCATCTTGAAAAAGCCGCCGACGGTGCCGGGTTTCGTTCCCGTTCGTTCGGCGATAAGCTCTTCCATCTTAGCGATGGGAACCAGACCGGTGGTGTCGACTCCGAGGGCCGAACCCAGATTGGCGTCCGGGTCCGCATCCACGGCCAAGACGCGAAAACCTTTGCGAGCCCAGTATCGGGCCAATAGACTGCTGAGGGTAGTCTTGCCGACCCCTCCTTTTCCGGAAACGGCTATTTTCATGGCACTCCCCTATAGTAATTAAAGTATGCGCTTAAAAGATAGCCGCTTATGCCTTTAAAAGAAAGATCAAGTCACACTTGAGAGGCTTTAATCATCTCCAGCACGGCCATCTGTCCGGCTACGGCCATGTCTTCCGGGCTCAGAAAACGCTCTGCGGTTTCGTCGAACAGCACGGATCCTTCGGCCGGGAATTCTTCATCACCCTTCCACAGGATACAGGTGATAGGCAGAAGTGGAAAATAGGATAGCTCTATTCCGACATCACCGGTAGGGATCTCTTTCCCTCCAAGCTTGATGCCGGCCTGTCGCATCAACTCAGTATCCGCGCCGAAGTGTTGAGCCAAGACGCGTTTGGTGCTTTGGTTGAACGCCGGCTCGTAAAACTGACAGTCCTTGAATTCGCGGAAGTGCTTCAGTTTGCCCGTAGGAACGCCGCCATCGGCATTGTTGAGATAGTGAACGACCAAGATAGCCAGCCACATAGGCGCCGACTGCTCGTCTTTCAAGAACGAGAAGCGGTGGGTGTCTACATTGAAAACTAGGGCTTTGTTCAAGTACGGGAGAACAACGGATCGACCGACGAACTCCGCGCCCGCCTTTTCGGCTGCTCTACCCGGGTCTTTTCTATCAAAGATTTCCAGACCCAGACGGAGCGCCTGCTCATACGTCTCGTTATTGTGGCCCTGGGGTTGGGATAGGTCTTTGATGTTCAGCATACCTGTCCATTTCCATTCGGCATGGTTACCCGGCGCACCATTTCTATTCCTTCTAAGCCGCTCAAGGCATCCAGTGACGAGTCGTCCGCCCTGCAATCCGTATTGAGAAAAAGCAACGCCGCGCCGCCTTGCGTTTCTCGAGCAAACTGAAAGTGCGATATGTTTATGCCGCGTTCACCGAGTGTTTGCCCCACCTGGCCGATTAGGCCCGGTCGGTCTACTCCGTTAATGAGAATCAGCTCGCCGTGAAGGTCAAATTCCCCCCTAAAAGATTGATAACGCACCATGCGAGGCTCGGAGCGGCCAAAGAGAGTTCCCTCAACCAGGTAATCTTCTTTCTCGCCTTTGACTTTGTATTGCAACAGAGAGATGTAATTCTCGCCCTTGCTCATGCGAGTTTCCGATACCACGATGCCTCGTTCCTGAGCCACCACGGGCGCGTTTACCATATTTACGTCGTCTTGCATAATAGGAGTCAGTAAGCCCGTGATAAACGATGTGGTGATTGGTTTGAGTTCCATTTCCGCCACATCACCGGAGTACTGCGCCTCAACAGCTTTGATCCCTGTTTGAACCATCTGCCCTATAAACAACCCCAAACGTTGGGAGAGATCCAGGTAAGGCTGGAGCGTTACCAAGGCCTCACCGGAAACCGCCGGCGCGTTGACGGCGTTGCGAATGGTTTGAGTGGTAAGATACTCCTTGATCTGAGTGGCCACGGCGATTGCCACATTATCTTGGGCCTCTTGTGTGGATGCGCCCAGATGCGGCGTACAAATGAGATTCGGCCTCTCGATGAGCGGAGAAGATCCCGGCGGTTCGCTTTCAAACACGTCTAGGGCTGCGCCTGCAATCCGTCCTGATTCAAGGGCTTCCAGCAGATCCTGCTCGTTGATGACGGTTCCGCGTGAGCAATTGATTATCCGCACGCTCTTTTTCATCTTCGAGATGTTTTTAGCGTTGATGAGCCCGCGTGTCTCAGGCGTGTTCGGGACATGAAGCGTGATGAAATCAGCTTGAGCAAATATCTCATCCAGCGTCGCGAGCTTTACCCCTAACTGTTTGGCCTGATCTTCGGATAAAAACGGATCGTACGCCAATACGCGCATACCTAATCCGATGCAGCGGTCGGCTACCACGGACCCGATTTTACCCAATCCGATAACGCCCAAGTATTTGTTGAACAGTTCGGTACCCGAGAATTTCTTCTTTTCCCATTTGCCCTCCTTCATCGAGGAGTTAGCTTGGGGAATATTGCGAGCCAAGGACAACATCATGGAGATGGTGTGTTCGGCCGTGGTAACGGTGTTGCCGCCGGGCGTATTCATGACCACTATGCCGCGCTTAGAAGCGGCGCGGATATCAACATTGTCCAGGCCTGTTCCGGCTCGACCAACTACCTTCAAATTATTCGCAACGGCGATGACGTCCGCAGTGACCTTGGTGGCCCCTCGGATAATGAGTCCGTGATATTCGCCGATGATGCTTTTGAGTTCTTCGGGCGAAAGCCCTACCTTAACGTCAACTTCGATACCGTCGGTATCGCGCAGTATGTCAATGCCCAATTGGGACAAGTTATCCGACACAAGGACCTTCACAGGCCGTTCCTCCTTAAAAAACCATGAAGATGGATTGCACATCAGTGCGACGCCGCACGGTGATTCGGTCCCAGGGCACATAACGGAAGCCGCCTGTTGAACGCAGGCGGTCGGACTCTATCGAGGCAGGCGTGAGTTGCGTCTTAGCTCACCGGCCGAGACTGACTTTCTAAACGATGAATTTTTAGCAAGAGAGTGGGGATATGTCAAGGAAGTTCGCGTGGTAACACGCCGGTTCGGGCGCCTATCCGCTGAACACGCCTAGCTTGCGCTACAGCGGTTCGGCTTACGTGAGAGGTCATATACTCATGAAAGCAATGAGCAGAACCACGAACACCACCATGGGCGCTATCGGCGGGGCTCCTTCCGTGACTGCTTTGGAGTGCAGCGATTGAATCATGTTCGTGAACTTTGACGCTTCCTGCCGCTTTTCCGCGCCTGCCTGATCAGCGTGAGCCGGTGTCTCGCTCTGGGGATCCGCGAAGGCGTAGCCGGCAAGCGTAGACGCTTCCGGAGCATCCGGGATGGCTTGGTCTTCTCCCAGAAGCGAACGCTGCCGGGCAGTCAATATGACTTCCGCAAAAGGAAGCTCCTCGGCTTCCACCGAACGACGGGCAATCGGTGCGGGTTGCGCGTCCTGTTCAGGGGCACTCATGCTTAAAGGCGTGGGCTTCTTGATGAACTTGGCGTAATTAGGCTTGTTTTTCATAGGAACACTCTGCTGCGTTTCTTTTGCGTATCACGGCAAGCGCCTCGTCGGTCATAGATTCCAGGTCTCTGCTGCCCTTGCTGGTGGGGGCCATGAGAAACACCGGCTGTCGCAATGCGTTCGCTTTGTCGAAGCTGACGTCCTGTCGTATAACGGTAGACATTACGTAATCGCCGTAGTTTTCCTGTAAGCCGTCAAGTATTTGCCTACTGACCGAATAGCTGCCGTGATAGTGATTGGCCACAATCTTGATCATAGGTATTGTGTGCCTGTACGTCTTTGCGATATCGCTGATCGAATCAAAGAGGTACTGTAACCCGTAAAACGAGTTGCCATCAAGTTTTACAGGAGCCAACAAAAAATCGCAAGCTAAAAGTATATTTAAACTGGTTAAATCATATGCTGGTGGAGAATCTACAACTACTATATTGTAATCATTCTCTTTTTTTATTCTCTCTATTGCTCGGCGAAACCGGTATTCCCTTTCCGGCTGCTGAAAGAGAAGCAGATTCATGGAGCACATGGACAGGTTCGCCGGCGCCAAATCCAGCGTTGGGGTAATCACGCGTTTGAGTTCGTCCACTCTGGCGGTCTCACACTTAGCGTCGGGGATGAGCATTTGCAGCAGCGTACGCTCAAAATCAGCAGGCTCTTGGCCCAACGACGTGGTCATGTGACCCTGAGGATCAGCGTCAATGGCCAGTGTCCTGTAACCCCGTTCGGCCGTCTTCCATGCCAAATTCGATGAAATGGTGCTCTTGCCAACACCGCCTTTCATGTTGAATACGGCGATCACCACAGGGCCATTCTGAATCTTCGGTCGCTTTTGGATCAAGTCCCTGATTTTTTCGATATCGTTATAAGTGTAGAATCGATTACCGTACTCGTCACGCTGTGAATCCGGGATTTTGCCGTCGCGTTCGTACGTAACGAGTCGCTCCCGAGACATTCCCAAAATTTTCGCCGCGTCTACCGGTTTGAAAGTACGTTGCAGCATGATATTATCCTTATATTCACAGTTGTGGCGCATTGAATGGTAATGTAGATGAGCGTCCGGCGCCGAGCGACTGGTTACAGAGCTTTCTTTCGACAAACCCCGCTCTGAAGAATTAATCCTTTGAGAGAAGGACTTGTAGTAAACGCCCGAAGCTCTGTCAAGTGTTATCCGCAACAAACGCCGGCGAATCGAACAGCATTCATTTCGCCGTTCACAGCGGAATTACCAAGCGTCCAGTCCGGGTACCTTACGAAGGGACCGTTCAGTCTACAACATTAAAACCTAAAATTAGGCATATTCCACATTATAAGGGGTAAATCATGGACAAATCGGATAAAACCAGGATCGAATTTTCCGAATTATTGGGAAACCTGGGTAAAATCGGAGCATTCATGCTGAAGGAAGTAGGGACGTTGCTTCGAACCAGTTGGACGGGCTCCAGAGAGGAATTTATGGCCGCGTTGGACAAGGCAAAACAGCGCATGCGCACATCCGGCGATTGGGCAAAAGAAGACGTTGATCGTGCAGCGGACCAAATCAAGGACCATTGGAAAATCGTTCAGGAGCAAGCTCAGACCGATTTCGCATGGTATCTGTCGGAAGTTAAGGAGCGGCTCGCGAAATTATCTGATGTGAATCACAAGGATTTTCGAGCTGCCGTGCAGTCTGCGAAAGAAAAAATCGACAAGCACTGGGAAAGCATCGGTAAAATGAGCGATGAACAGTTGAAGGTATTGCGCAAACAAACGGGCGCCTGGGCCGAAGGATTTGATGGACAATGGAACACCTTTCGAGAGACTATGGACAAGACGGGCAAGAAAATTGATCGCGCAGTGCACGCCGCATGGGAAGAACTGAAGAAAAATGGCTAAGCGGATCGGCATTGTACTATGATGGTCGTGGGTCTGACGGGTGGTATAGCTTCGGGAAAAAGCTCTGTCGCTGCCATGTTTCGTGCAGAGGGTATTCCCGTGATATGCGCCGACACCCTCGCTAGGGAGATTGTGGCTCCCGGTTCACCGGGGCTGCGGGCAATTCGGGAGACTTTTGGTCCCACGGTAATATCGCAAGAAGGCGAACTTGAGCGCAAAGCCCTAGCCGACGTGGTATTCGGCTCTTCGGAGGCCCGAAGAACCCTCGAATCGATTACCCACCCCCGCGTCGCAGCCTTGATGCGAAAGGCTATTTCTTACGAGCAGGCCCAGGGAGCCTCGATAGTCGTGGCGGATATACCGCTCCTCTTCGAGGTGGGATGGGTGGAGCGCTTTGACGTGACAGTTCTCGTCTATACGCCCGAAAATGTGCAGCTCGAACGCCTGACGGCGCGCGATGGCCTGTCGCGGACGGAAGCGGAAGCGAGAATACGCTCGCAAATGCCGATCGAGACCAAAAAGCGATTGGCGACCGTGGTGATCGACAATTCCGGTCCCACGGAGCGCACACGCGATCGTGTACGGAAGCTCATTGCCGAGCTGCCCCTTTTGGCGCTGAAGAACAAACGGGACTACCGGGGACCGGGTTAGCGGCCGCTATTTCATCTGCACAAATATGGCCGCTGGAGTGTCGCTAATCGGATCCGACAGCTCCAAACGTGACCGTTCACCGGAAAGAGCGCAACCGGACGGAATCGGCAAAGGACGCTTTGAGAAAGAAGATTTATACCGATATGCTTTAGAAAGTGAGATCGGCGGAGCCTTTGTTGCAAAGCAGGTTTTTCCAAGCTCTCTCTTCGGAAATTGGTAATCGCCTAAAGCGGCATTTTCTCCTTGAGAAAAGCCGATTCCGGCAATTGCGAAAGTTCTTGGAGAGGGTTCTGGGGCATAGGCGCTAACTTAAGGGTTGTAACTACCTGAAATCATTAGAACCGGTAATTCAAAATCCGTAATGATTTCCACTTAAATTAGCGCTTATGGGGATTTGGGGAGAAACTTCTTTCAAGAAGGCTCTCCCCCATGTTACTTCTTTGATTACGCATGGGTATTAGTCTTCCCTCCGCCGCGCTTCGCAGACAGAGCGTCTCAAGCCAAGTAAACTCTTACTTATGAGTGATGTGGAAGTACATACATGAGCAGTTTTCTTTTAGGTGTAATCATTTGGGGCATTATCTTCGTTATTTGGTACGTACGTACTTATCCTGGTCGTAAACCCAAGTGGTTTCCCACATTGGACTTTGATTTTACCAAGCTAAAACCGCAAAAGCCCGGACGAATGCCTAAGGCAAAGGACGCAGGCGGCTCGCAGGAGTACAAGAGCCTTGTGCATGAGATTGAAACCATTTGCGCGAAGGACAACTTCGGCTCATCGGACGCGGCCACAATGGTAGAAGCCATAAAGAAACTGATGGATATAGAACCTGCTACCGGCCAAATATGGGAAGCCTATGGGCTCGATTGTCTCGAAAGCGCAAAAATTACCTGTGATGATTGTAAAATACCCGTTACGAAAACTATAAAGAAAACCGGCATTCGCATACGATGCTCACAATGCGAGAAGTGGTTGGCGCTTAGGAATTCAAAAATAATGATCTTCGATCCGAGCCGAGCGGACCTCGAAGATTGGGAAAAATGAGCGCCGTAAGCGCCGCAGGAGGAAACAATGCGCAACTTGGCCATAGGAATAGCGATTTTCTTAGCAGTCGTGTTCTTTGGCGGATACGTGCCCCTTGGAGGCGCGCCGCTCTTCGAGAGACTGGATTCCCTTATGGGTACCAATTTCCTCATGAGAACGCACTATACTTTGTTCTATTTCCTACATGATTCCCAACGCGCCGGCGCTAAAGACACCACCGGCCTCAGAGACTTTCAGGAACGTCCCCTTGGTTTCGACAAGAAGCAACGCTATCATGATTTGGACGCAGCCGGCAAATACTAAAAGCTGCTGCGGCCGGCGTCCCTACCGCATGGCCAAAGTGAGAATAATCGTTCACCGAGAACGCTCTATTGCTCGCACTTAAGATGAAGTGACCCGGCGGGAACGCCAGTCTCTCTTCTTTGCCTTTCCGGTGCGCAAAGTCCTCTCAGGACCGGTGAACCAATTCAAAGGATAATCGAATGAACCCCGTATCTTGGCCTGAATTACCCGAAGAAAAAATCGGCGCTGATATGTGCCGCAAATTGCTCTGGGGTCAGAATGTGATGGTGGTTCGTGTGGAGCTGCAACCACGAGCTACTGTGGATATTCACGAGCATGTATCCGAGCAGATCACCATGATAGAACGCGGGTCGATCATTTTACGACTCCCACACGGGGAAGAAACAAAACTATCTGCGGGAGATATGCTGGTTATTCCTTCTTCGCTTCCCCATGGTGTGCTGGTAGGTCCTGAGGGCTGTGTGCTGCTGGATATATTTTCGCCTATTCGAGAGGACTTTATCACGGGCAAGTTACCGCCCGACGCCGAGGTTGACCAGGACTCTTACAGGCAGCTCCAGGGGTACTTGCGAGCACAAGGCATTAAAATAGCCATCGAGCAACTGCGAGAGCTGCCGCTCGAGGTTCTGGCCCGGTATACGTACGAGCGTCAATGTATCACCATGGGACAACTGCGGAGAATTCTAGGGCTGGACAAAACCCAGGCGAGAAATCTATTACGCGAATGGAAACACGGTGACGACCACAGTGAGTCGAGCGCCCAGCGTAAACTCGAACGCCTCATTGTGACTACGAGTTCCGTAACGGCCTTCAGTCCGGCAAAAACTGATTAGCGCCTTCTCATAACGATGCGCATTCGAAAGGGTAAAATTGGCGGAGCTTTTGGTGCAATGCAGGTTTTTCCCATTAGCGCCTATTGGATACGGCGTGCTCAAAGAACACTGTTTCCAAGCTTTGCAAAGGTTTCGTCCAAGTAGGCCGCAAGCGCAATCGTGAGGGAGGAGACGCTCACGTGTGTCTCCTTATGTATGATCAGCTCCGCGTACGCGCTCCAACGCGTACTATTCGCAGTCGTAAGGCTTAAATCTCCGTAGGGGCGCCTTTTGGAGTCGCAAGTGCTCCATAATGGAGCACAACTTACAGGTAGGTAAACACGATCCTAGCAAACTATATTTCGATTTTAGGGGCTTTTTGCGTTATTGCTTGTCAGGGGTAATTTTATACTGTAAATTAGTAATTAGATACGTAGAAATCTAATCCAAACAACATATTGCCGATAAACATTCCCACGACGATCCGTTCACACGTTTTCGGTTTCGCCGAGAGAGTCCAAGGGACAAGTGTATCCAATCAGGTTGTTGTGCCGATTTCCTAAAAGGGGGTAAGAGTGATTAGGTTAGGTCTTCTAAAGTCAATTTGGGGCACGAACGCTAACACACAGCTCACGGCCATTGTGATACCAATACCCTTTCCTAACCGTATTATCGGTGAAGATTTTTTGCGAAGCAGGTTTTTCCAACCTCGTTCTAAGAAACTCGTGATAATCACCGAAAGCGGTATTTCTTCTTGAGAAATGCTACTTTCGGATATTGCAAAAATCGCATGAAAGTCTCACGTCCGGGATGCACTGTACAACGACCACATGGAAAGTTTTTCCGTACGAGATTGAAAAACCCCCTGCTCCCCTTGTCAGGGGGATGGACGTCGGCTCCGCGTCTACAGGGTCGGCGGGCAGTATCCTATTGACCCCCCGACAAGGAGATACAGGGGCTTAATCCTAAAGTATTTTAAATGATTGGATACTTTCATGCTTCGTTGTGACGAAATGTCATGGTCGTTCTTGGAAAGGGGTTTGGGGAGAATCCGACTTAGACAGTCTCTTCAAGAAGGTTCTCCCTAATATTACTTTTTTGATTGGGTAGAGGTAGTAGTTTTGGCCTCTTTGGGGGCGAGACCGGGCCATCTTTCAAGACAGTTCTCCCCGATCGATATGCGCAAAGCGAAAAGGCACAAGAGGAGACGACGTGGGTACCATAAGCAAACTTATCAGAATAAAAGACGCTGTTCGCTCCAACTTTGAGCAAAGCCCTATCGAATATGAACAATTCGAGGAGCGGCATGTTTTTTTTGCGACTTTGAATGCGAAACTACTCTCTGCAATGACGAAGCGAGCCGCAGCGAAAGTATTGGATATAGGCTGCGGCACGGGCGCCGGCACACGGGCGATCGTGGATTCACTCCCCGACGCGGTGGTGGTCGGACTGGACAACTCGCCGGCCATGCTCGCTACCGCCCGTCGCAACTTTGCGGGAACTCAAGGCGTTCGCTTTGTTGAAGGCGACGCAGCGGAGCTGGCCGAGTGTATCCATGACCCGATGGATCTGGTGGTCTACAGCGCCTCGATCTTCCTCATCCCGGATTATCAAAAGAGCTTAGAGCAAGTGCGCAACTTGTTAGTGGAACGCGGCGAAGTCGGCCTCACTTTCATGACCGGCGTCTATGACGATGCGGACCGGAATATTTTAGAATTAGCCGACCGCACGGCCAAGGTCGGGGTCAATTTGCGTACGGCGGTGAAGCTCCCGGAGTTCAAGGCGTACTTCGCGGAACTGTTTCCCGTGAACCGCACGTGGACTGAAAATTTCCCGTTCCCTGCTTCGACTTTCGTGGAATTCTTTTCCATTCCCGCAATGTCCGCAGGGCTCTTTCCGGGCCTGCCGTATGAGGAGCGAGTACACAAAGTCAAGGCGCTGGCGGAAAACTTCCCGGACACTCAGCCGTTCTTTCGTTGGACGTTTATGACGGGTAAGAAAAGCGGGTAATTGTGTCTAGAGTTCTCGATCGAGCAGATATGTGAGCACATCTTCAGCGGAAGCCAAAGCCCCCCGCTCGAATGCTCGGATAGCCTTCAGGTAGCGTTGAACATTCGGGACGGTAAAGTTCTCACCCGCTGCGGCGGTAGCCTTATTCACCGCCTCGAAATCCGCGTAGATGGTGGAAAGAAGGCGCCGCACTTCGTTTTCCATGCGTGTAAGCGTCCACTGAACAATTTCAGAGTCATACACTTCCGTGCGGCAGTTCACGAATATGAGACTTTTCTCATTCAGATCATGCAAGATGCCGGCGAACATCAGATCTCGGGCTTGCACGTTCGCTATATCGATCATATTGGCTCGAATCTCGCCGGACAGGCTCCAGTGGACCGGCCTCTTGTCCGCTTTGACGATAGGGACTACGCTGGTAGAATCCCTGAGCTTACGAAGATCCCACTGCGGTTCGTCGCCGGTCACCGAAGCGCCGAGTCTGCGTAACTCCTGCGAGACACCGTTCTCGTTCCAAAAAATTGAGGGTTTACCGATCGCTTCGGCTATTCCCAGAAGATAATACATCTCAGGAGTAGCCCCACAGCAGATCACCAGATCCGCATCGAGCATGCGGTGAACCAGCTCAGATCGCGAAGACGTGTCGAACGGGTTCAGGAACGCTACATTGCCCGCTGAGTTGTTGAGCAACGACTCCAACGAGCTAGGAGCCGGTTCCGAACTCAAGACCAGGATACTTCCCGTTTCGTCTGCTGTTTGGGCGCACATACTTGTCACCGGTTCAATGGTTACTCTACGTCGGATCGGATGCGGCCTGAGGAGAATAGACGTGTTACCTGACGAAACAAACGACGATGACCGCCGTCCGTCTACTTACCGGCTGCGGGTTGCTTCTTCTTTTCGCTTTCCAGCTTTGCATCGAGATAGAGTTGTCGAATATCGTCCAACACGTCTTCGGACATGGAGTATTTATCCGCTGAGGGCGGCGGTTGATTCATTTGGTGACTTACCCACTGTTCCGAACGGGTGGCGTTCTGACTCTGCGAAGTTTGGGCAAAGGTCGGCGTACACAGGAGCAGGATTACAACAGACACGTATATCGGTTTCAGTGACATTTCATCTCCTTACGATGACTGCTTGAGCAGTTTCCTTAAAGTCACGTCGCAGGTGTAGCACAAAGCAGCCGCTACAGCAATGAAGGATTGCGAGCCACACGAGAAGCCGTTTTATACCGTTGCGAGCGCCTCTTGTACGCGGAACGCTCTTCAAGAAACCGCCCTCTTCCTACGCCGCACCCGCTCACCCTGTCGGCTCATCAGCCGCCGTATTTCTCCCGCAATTTGCGATGGAGTATCTTGCCGGCCCCGGTGCGAGGCATATCATCGTCTCCCACGAAGTCTATGGACTTTGGGACCTTGTATCTCGCTATTTTGGTCCACAAACTTCGTCTTAACTCTTCCTTGAGGCGCGCAGAAGGCTCAAAGCCGCTTCGCAGAATCACGACGGCATGAATAGCTTCTCCCCATTTTTCGTGAGGCAGCCCTATAACTGCGACATCCTTAACGGCCTCGTGATTCGCCAGCGCTTGCTCTACCTCTGAAGGGAAGACATTTTCACCCCCTGTGATGATCATGTTGGCCTTACGATCCACCAGGACATAGAAGCCGTCCTCATCACGATAGCACATGTCCCCTGCGCTGAACCATTCACCTCGAAAAGCCGCTGCGGTCTTCTCAGGTTGGTTCCAGTATTCTTTGAAGAGCATTGGCGTGCGGGCGTAGAGTTCGCCCACTTCGCCGTCTGAAACCTGATTCCCTTGCTCATCCAGGACCTTTATGACATCCACACCGAAGATTTCTCGGCCTATGGAACCAATCTTCTGCATTTGATCCTCAGGTCGGCATAATGTCACTAAGCCCGCTTCAGTGGAACCGTACGCCTCCCATAACTCCGCGCCGGGAAAGAACTCCATCACAGCCAACTTGAGGCTCTTTCTCGCCGGCGCCGACGATACAAGCAACTGGCGTATAGCCGTGAGATTGTATTCCTCTTTAACCTCATCCGGTAGCGAGGTAATCATCACATAATGCGTGGGAACAAGGGACACAAAGGTTATTGAATGACGATCCGCAGTCTCCAGGAAATCTTCAGGATCGAAACTCAATTCGTTGTAGACGAATACGGGAGCCGATAACAGCGTATACGGAAACGAATAGAAGATGGAGTTCACATGGCACATGGGCATCACCATCATGGCCTTATCCGTTGAACGCACACCCATATTGGCGATGTGCAAATAATACATAGCCATGAAGCTCTCATGGGTGCGAACCACTCCCTTAGGTTTGCCCGTGGTGCCCGAGGTATACATGATGGTCCAAGGCTTAGACGCGTCTACAAGGACGTCAGGCTCGTCGGCGGACTGACCGGCAAGCCACTCCTCGTATGCGATGTAGCCCTTCGGTGGAGCTTCGCCGTCACTTATACAGATGTAATTCGTCTCGGGGATCAAGAGTTCCGTTCGAATGGAATCAATGGTTCTCGCAAAAGAGCGTTCGCAAATCAGGGCTTTGCACCCCGAATTATTTACTATATAGGCAATTTCAGCCGACGCCGACCTGAACATGATCGGCACGCACACCTGGCCCCCTTTGGCGCACCCGGCGTAGATCTCCATCCACTCGACGCGATTGTACGCCAATACGGCAAAGCGGTCACCTGGCCCGCAATTCAGGCCCGCCAATGCCAGAGCCAATCTTCTCGCCCTGAGATTCCATTCGGCGAAGGTGAAGCTCTTTGCCTTGTCCTGACAACCGAGCTTATCCGGGAAGGCGGCGGCGTGGCGATTCAATACCGTCCCCATATGAACCCACCTACTGACAATCATATTTCCTCCGAGGTATTGGTTCACCGGGCGCACAGCCGCCGGCGCTCCCGGCTTACAAAGCTTCGTTGACGCCGACGTTCTTCCGTAGCTCTCCGGCCGGACCGGTGATGAAATCCTCCACGACATGGCGATACCGAGCAAACCTGGAGCGCTTATTGATATTCTCACAAATGTAGTCGGCAGTTAAGGGGATCGACTCCAAATATCGATTAGAGCCTCGTACGGTGGTTTGAAACGCAAAGGTGCCGAGGGCCTTAATATTACGCTGGAGCGCCATAAGGGCAAAGATGAAGCGGAAGTGAGCGCGATCCGCCACTTTGTTTTCGGCCATATAATGATTGAGTAATGCCGTCACGAGAGCAGCGGGCAAGCGGAAGTAGGAATCACGCAAGAGCGAGGCAAGATCATATTGAGCTGGTCCCATCCTCGCATCCTGGAAATCAATCATCACTAGCTGCGCTTGATAAACCATGAGATTACGACAGTGATAGTCACGATGGGTGAAAACCCGTGGCTCGGCGCTCAGTGTTTCCGCTATTTCTAGGAAGAATGCCCGAAGTGCGGAAAGCGCACGCGGTGAGATAGACAAGCGGAAGAGTCCTCGAACGTAGTGCTCGAGGAAGAATTCCAGCTCCCACAGAAGCTTTTCGGTGTCGAAGC
>JBBRBO010000001.1:0-158540 GCA_038205805.1 Desulfomonilales bacterium | reverse complement strand
CAGCTACGATCTCAGGTGGAGTAATCTTCTGTCGTTCGGTAAATTCCTCCATGCCATGCCCATGCCCATTCTTCTCGTGGGTTCTCAAGGACTCATACAACTAGCGAACACGAGTTTTCTTCGTATGGCGGAAGCGCCGATCCACACAACCGGCACGTCTTTTTTTGATTACTTTACACCGGCGCCTTCCAACATACGCGCCCTGTTCCAGGATTCTCTTACGCAACGGAAACCGCAACTCCATGAAGGACCTATCACAGTCAATAGAAAGGTGATCTGGACCAGAACGCATCTGCGCCCGATTCGCTTCGGCCGGGAACGGTCCGTGCTGGCGCTCATTGAGGACCTGAGCGTCGAAAAGCGAGAGGCGGCCATCAATGCAAAGCACAAGCGGCTCGTGGACGTGTTCCCCATGGGCATTGCCGAATTCACCCTCGGCGCCGATATAACACCGGAAACCAATCCGCTGTTGCTGACTGCGGTGCTCCTGGACGCTAAGATGCGGGAAGGCAATTGCCGGTTTGCCCAGCAACATGGTCGGCCGGACACGTCGAGTTTGCTGGGTCGTCGCCTCCGTGAGATCATGCCCAATATTCGGCAGGAGGCGCATTTCTATCAACAATGGGCGCAGAAGGGTTTCCTTATAGCGCCCTTCGAGACCTACGAAATAGCGTATGATGGGGAATTACGATATTACGAAAATACCTTGGTTCCAAATTTTCGCGACGGCGTTCTCAAAACGTTTTGGCTCACCAAACAAGACATCACCGACCGCATTACCACGCAAGAGGACCTGAAGGAAAAGATCAGGACCATCGACGAACTCCATGAACACATTTTACAAAGCAAAAAAGCTAAAGCTATTGCGAACCATACCGCCAATGTAGCCCATGAGCTGCGTCAACCTCTGGCCATCATCGGGGGATTCGCCCGCAGAATGGCTAAGGAATGCGCAACAAAGCCCGAAACCGAAAAGAAATTGTACGAGTTCAAAATCATCATCAAAGAGATAGAACGGCTCGAAAAAATTCTCGGAGGTCTCATAGATTTTACTCGCCGCGAAGCTCTCCATGTACAGGTAGTGAAACCGGACGCCATAATCCGCTATGTTGCGCTCATAAATCAGGATAGGGCGGCGGAACGGGGCGTCATTATAAAGCTCCATCTCGAGGATGAGCAAACTACTGCGCTGCTGGATCCGGAGCGCTTCCAGCAAGTGGTTCGCAATATCCTCGGGAACGCCGTGGAAGGCGCTTACCTTAATAGCGTCATCGTCATGTCTTCGCAGGTGGTGGAAAACTGTGAGGATGAGCCTACAGCCTCAGAATCCGGACGCTTTTTCGAGTTAAAAGTGGAAAATAGCGGCCCCACCATTCCCGCCGAGGATTTGGATCGCATATTCGATCCGTTCTACAGCACCAAGGACTATGCTACGGGCTTAGGCCTTACCGTGATTCGTAAAATCATAGAAAATCACCATGGATCCATTTCCGTGCAATCGGCCGATGAGTGCACACTGTTCACCGTGTGGCTGCCCCTGGATCCCATGCTGTGTCTCAACACAAACAGCGGGGACGAGCGCCGACAAGGCGCTGATAACTCGTTCGAGCCCTCCCCTGCATCTTGACATGGACATGGCCCACGGAAGGGGAACGTAACCGTTCGCCGGGACCACTACCGCTAAGTGCGATGACGTATGGAGTTCTCCGGAGTGGAAATGAGTTTACCCTCCGGCTTTACTGAGAGCAGAGCCGATTCAAGCCCGACGAACGAGTTGGTGAACTGGACTTATCCAGGATTCCTTGATACAACAGCCCGACTTTCCAGGGTGAGGCGAGTGAACTCGCCCTCCCACTCATTGAAGGAGTAATGAACGTGAAATTAAACATGCTATTGATTGTATTAGCGATTATCCCCTTTGCATGCACGCTTGCCGCTCAACAGGTTGACGCCGCCGAAGGCTTGAAGATAGAGACCCTGAAAGAAGGAAACGGTCCTACCCCTCAGGCCGGTCAAAAGGTAACGGTCCATTACACCGGAACATTCGAAGACGGCCGCAAGTTCGACAGCTCCCGAGACAGAGGCGAGCCGTTCAGCTTCGTAGTGGGCAAGGGCCAGGTTATTCCCGGTTGGGACCAAGCCCTTATGCAGATGAAACAAGGTCAGCGGGCCAAGATCACCATCCCACCGCAATTGGGATACGGAAGCAAAGGCGCGGGCGGCGTGATTCCGCCGAATTCCACACTGATCTTCGACGTGGAACTGCTTGACGTGAAATAGCCTCGATTTTCACAGGGCGTCGTGCGCCGATACCAGACCCAACCAAAGTAGTGATTTCGGGGAGGGCATGCTGAACGGTTCTCCCTGAATCCCTCGTCATTACGTTTTTACAATGCCGAAACGGGTGTTTCTCAAGAGACATGCAATTTTGGCGAATAGTAGATGTGCTTAGACGGCAATTTCGAAGATCTCTTCTTCAAAATGGCCGTCACCAACGCTACTTGTTTGTTTCCGAATCGGTGCAAGGGCACCGGCTCGAATCGACAAACCACTAGTGAGCGAATGTCAGTTGGAAACCAAGAAGTCGTAATAATCTCAAGGGGGGGAAGCCGGAGCGGCCCTATTTTGCAGTCGCTCCTGCGTTTCGTCCGTGCTTATGTCGGCGTGTCAGCCGTTTTGTCGGCCGACTTCGTAGTTATCACTGAATATATCGGCATATTTCAGAATCCATTCTATGACGGCGTCGTTGCCCAAGTCCTTTCCCGCCTTTTCGGATTCAATCCACTTATGCCGTTCGATTTCAGCACGCTGTATCTCTAAATAGTGTTGGAGATCCATGTGAGTAGCCACACTTCTCGCTGATTGCGATTTTGGTTGTTTCACTCCGTCCCATTTAGTATTCTTAAGCTCCTTTGTATGCTGTGTCAAGTTCGATCTGGGCTTCGTGTAAGCCGCGTGGAGGCTGCGTATGTCACATCGTGTGCTGGAGTTACGTAAACTCGGACAATCCGTCTGGTACGATGACCTGAGCAGAGAGTTGTTACGTTCCGGCGAATTGAAAAGACTCGTGGAAGTCGAAGGCGTCACCGGAGTGACTTCCAATCCTACCATATTCCAAAAGGCGCTTTCCGCTGAACGCGTCTATGATAATGATCTCCATATCGTGGTGGATGCGGGGCTCGAAGTGCCCTTCATCTACGAACATCTCGCTTTCCAGGACATTCGGGAGGCCGCGGATCTCCTGGCCCTCGTCTACGAGCAATCCGGCGGCACGGACGGCTTCGTAAGCTTCGAGGCCCCACCTGCCCTAGCCTACGACACCGCCAAAACCGTGGCGCAAGGCAAACGCCTGTTTCAAGACATCGGCCGCCCTAACGTCATGATAAAGGTTCCCGGCACGCTGGAAGGGTGCAAGGCAGGCGTCGAGCTACTTGCCGCAGGAATCAACGTCAATTTTACCCTCGTGTTCTCCGTGGACCAGTATAGGAACGCCGTACAGGCATACATAGACGGAATTCGCACCTTCATGGAATCAGGTGGGGATCCGGCTGCGGTGGCTTCCGTGGCCTCCTTGTTCGTCAGCAGGATCGACACCGCCCTTGACCAGCGCATTAAGGAATCGGGCGCGCCGCAGATGAAGGCGGCCGCAGCCTCATTGCTCGGCAAGACCGCTATTGCAAACGCCAAAGTGGCGTATCGGATGTACAAGACCATCTTCCATGGGGAAGACTTCGCCGAGCTCAAGACCAAGGGCGCTCGACCCCAAAAGATCGTCTGGGCGAGCACCAGCACGAAGAATCCCGATTACTCCGACGTATACTATGTCGAAGCCCTTATCGGTCCGGAAACCATCAACACCATGCCCGCCACGGCATTCAGAGCCTTTGTGGACCACGGGCGGCCCCACATCTCCTTGGAAGAAGGCCACAAAGAGGCCGTGGAACTCCTCAATCGAGAAAAAGCCCTCGGTATTGATCTCCACAAGATCATGGAGCGATTGCAGGAGGAAGGGGTGCTCCAGTTCGCTGATTCATTCAACTCGCTTTTGGACGGCATTCGGCGCCAACGCACGCGTCTGCTCAGAGGCTGGGGTCACCGATCAGCTTCGTTGGGTAATCTTCAGGGACCCATAGAACGGCAGTTTGCCGAACTTGACGAAAATAAGATCGCTGAGAGTATATGGAACGGGAACGTCTCCATCTGGTCATCCGATCCCGCCGCCGGCATCGAGCAGCGACTGGGTTGGTTTCACATCGTCCCGACCATGATGGAAGAAACCGGCAAACTCGCGCATTTCGCTCAGAGCGTCATAGATGACGGCATACAGCATGTGGTCCTCCTGGGAATGGGCGGAAGCAGCCTTACGTCCGAGGTCTTTGTCTCCTCAATAGGGTCGGCCCAAGGCTTTCCGCAGCTCTTTGTGCTCGACACCACCGTGCCTCAGACGATCCTGGACGTGGAACGCCGAATCGACTTGGCTCACGCGTTGTTCATTGTCGCAAGTAAATCCGGGGGCACCATCGAGGTGATGTCGCTCTTCAAGTATTTCAAGGACAAGGTGGAGCAAGCAGGGCTTCCCATAGGTGAACATTTCATGGCAATTACCGACCCCGGCACAAGTCTGGGGAAACTCGCCTCGGAGTATCGGTTCCGCAAGACGTTCCTGAATCCGCCGGACATCGGGGGCCGATTCAGCGCATTGTCCTATTTCGGGCTCGCGCCGCTGGCCCTCATCGGCGGTGACGTGAACCGATTGCTCATGCGTGCTCGGCAATCCATGGAGGCTTGCGGATCGGAGGCTTCCGCGTTGGAAAGCCCCGGAACGTGGATGGGCGCAATCATCGCTACGGCAGCCCTCCACGGACGCGATAAACTCACCTTCGTGATTTCGCCGCCTCAAGCGTCCTTCGGGCTGTGGCTGGAGCAGCTCATTGCGGAGAGCCTGGGCAAAGAGGGCAAAGGGATTCTCCCCGTGGCGGACGAGCCCTTGGGAGAGCCGGGTTCGTATGGCGATGATCGCTTCTTCGTGTACCTGAGGCTGGATGAAGACTCCACCTATGATCTGCTGGTCTCTGAAATCGAACGGTCCGGACAACCTGTGATTACGCAAAGGGTGCACTCCTCGTATGATTTGGGTCGAGAAATGTTCCGATGGGAATTCTCGACCGCTGTTGCGGGTGAAATTTTCAAGATTAACCCCTTCGATCAGCCCAATGTGCAGGAATCAAAGGACATCACGAAACGGGTCCTTGCGGAGTACGAGAAAACGGGCAAACTCCCCGAGAGCGAACAAATCGACATGGGAGATCCGCAGCTCTCAGATAAGCTGGATGCGTTCCTGAGTACAATCGGCCCCGGCGATTACGTGGCCATCAATGCCTTTATCCATCCTTCGGCGAAGGCGAACGAGATTTTCCGCGATGTGCGCGGGATGCTGCGGGATCACTACAAATGCGCCACGACACTAGGATTTGGGCCGCGATTCTTGCATTCCACGGGGCAAATCCATAAAGGCGGACCCGCCGGCGGGCACTTTATCGAGATCACCTGCGACGATCTTGAAGATATGCCCATCCCGGGAGAAGCCTACAGCTTCGGTGTGCTGAAATCAGCCCAAGCCGTAGGGGACTTTGAGGCCCTCAAGCAAAAGGGTCGCCCCATCATCAAGTTGCACGCAAAGGACGAGAGCGACTTGGAAGCGCTCCCGGATGCCTTGCGTAAAGCAATGGAGTAGGTGTCGGGGAGAATCTTCTTGCAAAGGTTCTCCCAAACCCCCATCCAAGAAGGGAATGATGACCAATAAGGAGCCTTAACCATGAATGGTCGTAAGTCCATCGCCGAGATGAGTGACTATCAAAAGCGCGTAGAGAATATCGATAACGCCATCCTATGTGTCGCGGAAGCCGAAAAAATGGTGAACGCGATAGGGCAGGATTTACGACCTGAGCCGCATCTGCACGCCAAACGCTTTGACCGAAAACGTATGTACCGATTGGTCATGATCAAGCTGCAACTCGACTGGAAGTAGCAGCTCCCCAACCCTTATACCAATGCGCAATCAAAGTAGTAATATTGGGGAGAACCTTCTTGAAAGAAGTTTCTCCCCAAACCCCTCTCCAAGAACTTTCGCAATTGCCGAAATCGGCTTTACTCGAGGACAAATGCCGCTTTCGGCGAATGTTACAAGTTGCTTAGAAAGAAATTGGAAAACCTGCTTTGCAACAAAACTCCGCCTATATTACTTTGTTGAAAGCACATCGGTATTAGGCTTGCAGGCGTCGCGGCTCAACTTCGTCCACACTTAAGACCGGGAAGGTCGGCGGCCTTCTCACTCTCTTGAAGCATAAATCCCACGAGCACGGGAGGCGAATCCGGCGGCAGCTCGTTCACGGTATCCGTGAAAATGGCCTTGGCGGTGGCGAACCCTTGCGGTTCGGCGGTGGCGAATCCTTCAAAGTGGTCGCAGAGAATCAAAGCTGCCCGACCGAGTTCATCACAAAAGTCGCCGAAGCTCTCATCGAAGGCGTCCCAGTTTTCACCGAAGTAGTCCGGGAACTCCAATACTTGAGCTATCTTAGCGAGGATTTGCTTCTTCGTCGTGAGCGCCTTTGCGTCAATGTAGAAATAGGCGAAGCCGGCCTTAATCGCAGCCGCTTCCAAGTCCGCAATGGATTGCTTGCGTTCCACGTTGAAGACACCGGAGCCCTTCCCTTCTTGTAACCGTTGCATGAGAGCGTGCATATCTTATTCTCCGATCATTTTAAAGGAGTTGTAGTGGTCGCCCGTGTAGTAGAATTCCCCGGCTGCGCCTGAAATTATCCTTCGGGCGCCGCGGTTGCGACTCCCTGGGGTCTTTACCGTAAACTCGCGGTAGTAGCCCCTTTCTTTAAGCGGCAGGCGTCTTTCCCGGTTGCCGAACACGATGCCGTCCCTGCGATAGGGAAAAGGACCACCTTGCTTGATGAGAGCCAGTGTCTGGGCCGCTTCCGGCGGCAGCTCTCGGATCGAGACAGCATTGGTGGATCCCGGCGGACAAGCGGGTGTGTTCCAGTTGCCTACCGGTGGTTGCGCGTATGCGGCGCCGACATGCGCCATAAAGATTGCGGCGAGTAGGAACGCCACGCCGAAGTATAGCCGACTGCTTTTCATAGGTTACTCCGAGACAGGTTTACTCTGTATGGCTATGACACCACTGGACACCATGCCGTTCGCTACGGTGATAATTCCCGTCCTGAACGAGAGGGATCACATCGCGCAATGCTTGGACTCGGTCTTGGCTCAGGAGCCCCTCGTTGAAGGGGCGGTCGAAATACTCATCGTGGACGGCCTGAGCGACGACGGGACACGCGAGATTATCCGCCGCTATGCGGGCGAACACCCCTCTATTCGTATGCTCGACAATCCGGAAAGGATTCAGGCGGTCGGCTTGAACACGGCTATTCGTGCGGCGCAGGGGCGCATTATACTCAGGATGGACGCCCACACGGACTACTCCCTCGACTACGTACGTCAGTGCGTGGAATGCCTCACGGTAAGCTCCGCAGAGTGTGTGGGCGGCGCGGCTCGCACGAAATCTTTCGGCTATATAGGAGAGGCCGTTCGCTTGGCCTACCATTCACCCTTTGCCGTCGGCCCCATAAAGTTCCATAGGCCCGATTACGAAGGGTATGTGGACACGGTGCCCTACGGCTGCTGGAAGAAGTCCACCCTCTTGGAATTAGGGCTCTACGACGAGGGGTTGGCCCGCGCCGAAGATCACGAACTCAACCTGCGCCTCACGAGGTCGGGGAAACGCATCCTTCAGTCGCCGCGGATCCGATCCTGGTACTATCCACGACGCTCATTTCAGGAGCTTTTCACGCAATACATGCAATACGGGTACTGGAAGTTCAAAGTCCTTCAGAAACACAAGCGACCTGCATCCTTGCGGCACGTGGTTCCCATTCTGTTCATCACGGCATTACTCGCCGGAGTGTTCTTGGGTCTATTTGACCCAAGGTTTTGGGTGGTTCCGACCCTCATTCTCTCGGCGTACCTGACGATGATTCTCGTGGGCTCGGTGGTGATATGCCGCTCCACGGATAACCGTAGGTATTTTCCCGTCATGCCGATAACCCTCGCCTGCTACCATTTCGCGTACGGCATAGGCAGTCTCGTAGGGCTGGTTGATTTCTTCATCCTACGACGCCCCCCACGAAAGAGCTTCCAAGGATTGACCCGCCGCAGGCGGGTTTCCCAAGCAAATAAGTAATATTGGGGAGAACCGTCTTGAAAGAAAGTTGGGTCCCAAACCCCTCTCCAAGAACTTTTGCAATGGTCGCAACCGGCTTTTCTCAAGGATAAACGCCGATTTCGGTGATTATCACAAGTTTCTTAGCAGGAGGTTCGGAAAACCTGCTTTGCAAAAACGATCAACCAATCTTGCTTTTGTGACAGCACGTTGGTGTAAGAATAGGCGCAGAATTAGGATTAACCCCTGTGTCACTTTTGCCAGGGGGATGTACGGATACTGCCCGACAACCCTGTGACTCGGAGCCGACGCTTACCCACCTGACAAGGGGGGCGAGGGGGTTTTTCACCTCCCATACCGAAGAATCTTCCATGTGGTCGTTGTACGGTACATCCCGGACGTGAGACTTTCATGCGAACTTTCGTAATATCGGCGCCGCTCCTTACCCTCGGAGGGCGTGAGTTTGGATCTCGCGTATACGCTCAATTCCCCGACCGGCTAAGCTCAGGAGATCCATTAGCTGCGCGGTGGTGAAGGGCTGCCCTTCGGCGGTGGCCTGCACCTCAACGAGCTTACCGCTCCCGGTCATTACCACGTTCATGTCCACTTCCGCGTCGTGATCTTCACCATAGTCTAGGTCCAGCAGGAGTTCTTGGCCCACGATGCCCACACTGACGGCCGCTACGCTGTCCAGGTGCGGGAGCGCCGCAATCATTCCCGCTTTGAGCAATCCGTCGCACGCTGCGGCCATGGCCACCCATGCGCCCGTTATGGACGCCGTGCGTGTGCCGCCGTCCGCCTGAATCACATCGCAATCCACGGTGATGGTGAATCCGTATAGCTTCCTCAAATCCACCACACTGCGCAAGGATCTCCCGATCAGCCGTTGGATCTCCAGCGTGCGGCCGCCCACCTTGCCGTTTCTCTCCCGGCCGGATCTCGTGTGGGTTGATCGCGGGAGCATGGAATATTCCGCCGTGACCCAGCCCTGGAGCTTGTCTCTGAGGAACGCCGGGACCTTTTCCTCGACCGTGGCTGCGCACAGCACCTTGGTTCGTCCGCTTTCGATCAGAGCTGATCCCTCGGGGTAATCTAGGGCCGGGGTGGTGATCTTCCATTCTCTCAGCCCGTCGTTCGCTCGGCCGGCGCTTCTTGCAGTGATCGTCATCCTTGCTGTATTCCCTTTCGTCTCATAGGTATCCGTGGAACGTTCGTACACTGATATACGAATGTGGAAGACGCCGAATCGCCTATCTGCAAACCGGCGCCTCATACCAATGCGCAGCCAAAGAAGTAATATCGGGGAGAACCTTCTTGAAAGAAGGCTTCTCCCCAAACCCCTCTCCAAGAACTTTTAAATGGCCGAAACCGGCTTTTCTCAAGGAGAAAATGCCGATTTCGGCATATTAAACATTCTCAGATAGACGTCGAAAAAACCTACCTTCCCAAAAAGAGTCTTCACCAATGTTACTCGTTGGAAAGCACTTTGGTATCAATCAGCTAATGCCGCTACTTCTTGATAAGCGCAAGGGTCTTTTCGACCACGTTGTCCACGTTGAAGCCGTACCTGGCCAGGAGAGCGCCCCCAGGCTCGGATGCGCCGAAGCGATCCACGGAAATGGTGTCTCCGTGATCGCCCACCCAGCGGCGCCAACCCAGGGAGGAGCCCGCTTCAATGCCCAGACGGGCCTTGACGTTGGGCGGTAGAACCTCATCCTTGTAGGATTGAGGTTGTTCGGCGAACAGCTCCCATGACGGCGCTGAGATCACCCGAGTTTTTACGCCCTTTTCGGTGAGCGCTGCTTGGGCCTTGAGCGCCAGAGATACCTCGGAACCGGTAGCGATGAGCAAGGCGTCGGGCGCGCCGTCGCAATAGGAGAGGACGTACGCTCCTTTTTCGAGGTTTTTGGCCGAAGCGTACTTTGCTTGATCGAGAATGGGCAAGTTTTGCCGCGTTAGGATCAGGGCCACGGGTTTTGGCCGAGTCACGGCTACACGCCACGCCTGCGCAGTTTCGTTGGCGTCGGCAGGCCGGATCACCGTGAAATTGGGGACGGCGCGCAGGGAAATCAGTTGCTCGACGGGCTGATGGGTCGGGCCGTCCTCCCCGACGGCGATACTGTCGTGGGTGAAGATAAAGATGGAATGGGCGTTCATTAGCGCCGCCAACCGGATGGACGGCTTCATGTAGTCGCTAAAGATAAGGAATGTCGCAGCGTACGGAATAACACCGCCGTGGAGCGCCAAGCCGTTCACGATGGCTCCCATTGCGTGCTCACGAACGCCGAAGCGTATGTTGCGGCCGCCGTAGTTGTCGGGGGTGAAATCCGGTGATCCATTGATGATGGTTTTGGTGGACGGCGCAAGGTCGGCGGAACCACCCATGAGATTGGGGAGCGCTCCGGCTATGGCGTTCAGGACCTTACCCGAGGCTACTCGTGTGGCGACCGCAGGGTCTTCGGCCTTGAATACTGGGACATGATCCTCGAAAGCCGTTGGGAGCTTGCCGGCTGCGGCGTCCAGGAAGGCCTGCGCCTCTTTCGGGAATTGCGCGCGATATTTCTCGAGGATTTCGTTCCAGGTTCGTTCGTGACCCTTGCCGCGATCCACGGACTTGCGGCATTCTTTGGCCGCCTCATCAGGAACGTGAAAGGATGTCTCGGCGGGCCAACAAAGGTTTTCGCGAGTGGCTTTGAGACATTCGGCCCCAAGGGGTTCACCGTGGGCGCAGGCCTGATCTTGTTTGGGGCTGCCGTACCCGATGTGGGTGCGCACCAGGATGAGAGAGGGCTTGTCCGTTTGATCGCGGGCTTCACGGATGGCCTTTTCTATGGCGTCGAGATCACATCCGTCCTCGACCTTGAACGTGTGCCAGCCGTATGCTTCGAACCGCGCCGCCACATCCTCGGTGAACGTGATAGAGGTGTTCCCTTCGATGGAAATGTGGTTATCGTCGTAGAGATACACCAGTTTGCCGAGCTTGAGGTGACCCGCAAGGGAAGCGGCTTCGGATGTGATGCCTTCCATGAGATCGCCGTCGGAAACGATGCCGTAGGTGTAGTGGTCCACCAGAGGCAGGTCGGGCTTGTTGTAGTGAGCGGCCAAGAAGCGCTCGGCCATGGCCATTCCCACGCCCATGACGAACCCTTGCCCCAGAGGTCCGGTGGTGCATTCGATACCGTGATCCACATTGTATTCGGGATGGCCGGGTGTTTTACTGCCGCATTGCCGGAATCTCTTCAGCTCATCGAGAGGAAGGTCATACCCGGTCAAGTGACACAGCGCGTACAATAAAGCGGAGCCGTGGCCGGCCGAATGCACGAAGCGATCGCGGTTGATCCATCTGGGGTTCTCGGGGTTGAAGCGCAGAAATTTTGTCCACAGCACGTAGGCCATGGGCGCAGCTCCGAGCGGAAGCCCTGGGTGACCGGAATTCGCTTGTTCGATGGCGTCCGCGGACAGCATACGCAGGGTATTGACGCAGAGTTGGTCGATATTCCCGTCATGGGCATTCCGTGAAGCCCCTGAAGCCGTTTCATCAAACTTGGCGCCGCCTTGATCCATGTGGAAGTGTCCTCCGAATAAATAGTATGATGGTATGTAGATTGTATTTGGGTGTTGCGTGCGAACAGTTATAGCACGGCGTAGAAAACGATACCAACGAGCCGTATACTGACCGGCGATCAAAGACGTAATGTCGGGAGAACTTTTTTGAAAGAAAGGATGGGTCCCGAACCCTTCTCCCAGAACGACCATGACCAATCGTCAAGACGCAGTATGAAAGTATCCAATAATTTGAAATGATTAAGGATGAACCCCCTGTGTCCCCCTTGTCAGGGGGATGTACGGATACTCCCCGACAGGCCGTAAACTCAAAGCCGACGCTTACCCCCCTGACAAGGGCAATTGGGGTCTTCAACTCGGATACCGATGATCCTTCTATGTGGTCGTCGTACGTAGCATCCCGGACGCGAGACTTTCATGCGCACTTTCGCAATTGCCGTAGTCGGCTTTTCTCAAGGGGAAAATGCCGCTTCCAGCGATTATCACACATTCCTTAGAAAGCGGTTGGAAAAACCGGCCTTGCAAAAAGCTCCGCCTGTTTTACTTTTTTGAAAGCATATCGGTGTTAAACTGCTTCAGATAGACGTTCAGGAAACCTATCTCGCAATCGTGGCCTTCTCCGACTTGTGTGGGGTCAAATGGGTATGAACGTATTGCATGGGTGACGGTTGGAAGACCGATAGCGCTGGGGGCGCCGGATTCATGATGAAATATAACTCTCCACCTTAACTTCCACCATATCATAGCGCATTTATCTTGTCAAGTGATTTTTGTTTTTTCCCCGCAAATCGGGATATAGAGCCAAACTGCCTTCAGCCGATTTTTGGGGTTATCTGATGCGATGACCTGCCGGCTCACACCGGCCACGAGACGCAGCGAGTAGCGGGCAAGCTTGCAGTCCGAAGCGCAGGCCGCCATAGGAGGCAAAAGGCACTATCCGAGGGGTTATGCTGATTCACGACGGAGAAGCGGCTTTATACCAATGCGCATTAAAAGAACTAATATTGGAGAGAACCTTTTTGAAAGAAAGTTGAATCCCAAACCCCTCTCCAAGAACTTTCAAAATAGCCGCAAGTGCCTTTTATCAATTATCAAAAGCCACTTGCGGGGTATTAAAACGTTCTTTCATAGTAGTTAGGAAAAACTGCTCTTAAAAAAATGTCCTTCACCTCTATTCCTCGTTTGAAAGCACATTGGTATCAGGTGTAGGGAGCGGATTCAGAAGGCAAGAGAGGCATTATCAAAGTCTAACGCACCACATTCACCGCCGTGAGCCTGATGCGCGTTTTATGAAGAATCGGCGTATAATGCTCAAGCGGTAGCCGATAAAGACAACGGAATAATTGCGGCGCAGAATGTGGTAAACGATATGACCGACAACGGTCTGCTCATTGCCATGTTGGATCAAGTACATGATGATGTAGGCGCTGTTGCACAGGAAACTTTCACCGCTACCGAGTATGCTTCCAGGGCTCAGATAGGTTTGGCCGAAGAGCGAGGCTATGAGGTATTGGTGCATGCGCCGCCGCATGAGTTTACCGCCCACTATTCCGAGTCGAGGCCGTATCAAGGCTCACGGTTTGTGTACGATGAGCAAAAGGATTGCTGCATAGGTCCGCGTGGGCAGGTTTTGACCTACTCCAGGAGCGTGGAGAGAGGACCGAATCGCAGCCCAAAAATTAGACACTCTCTGTAAGAAGAATTCTTCCCGATCTTACTTCTTTGACGAAGCATTGGTATCAGTCGCACATTCTTTCATAACGGCATGGTAGGAAACACCGGTACAGCCGCAACCGCTAAACGCAATCAGGAAATCTTCGTGCAACAAAAGACACCTATTTCAGACCATAATATTTGTATTCACGGCCATTTTTATCAACCGCCCCGCGAGAATCCGTGGATTAACGAAATCGAGATCCAGGAATCCGCTTACCCTTTCCATGATTGGAATGAACGCATCGCCGACGAATGTTACGGCCCGAACACTCGAGCCAGAATCCTGGACGCCAAAGGGAATCTAGAAAAAATCCTCAATAACTACACCTATATAAGCTTCGATTTTGGGCCGACGCTCCTGTCGTGGATGGCGAGACGTGCCAAGAATATCTATGAAAGCGTGCTCCTGGCGGACGCAGAGAGTGTGCACGCAAATGCGGGGCATGGGAACGCCATAGCGCAGGCGTTCAACCACATGATAATGCCGTTGGCGTCCGCCAGGGACAAACGCACCCAAATCCTCTGGGGCATACGGGACTTTCGCAGCCGCTTTCACCGTGAACCCGAGGGCATGTGGCTCCCGGAAACTGCCGTGGATACAGAAACCCTCGGGATCATGGCCGATAACGGAATCCACTTCACCGTGTTGGCGCAAAGACAAGCCAAGCAATACAAAGATAAAGACTCAGGCGAGTGGGTATCGTGCGACAAACAACCCATAGATTTCACCCGACCCTACCAAGTGGCTCTGCGCAGCGGCAAACCGTTTTACGTGTTCTTTTATGAGGGCGCCGTGTCCCAGGCCATTGCCTTTGAAGGGCTCCTGAACGACGGCCTGGAATTCCGAAATCGCCTGCTTGGGGCCTTCTCCGACGATCGCTCCTGGCCGCAACTTGTGCACATCGCCACGGACGGCGAATCCTACGGTCACCATCACCGGTTCGGTGAAATGGCGCTGGCCTTCGCCTTGGACCTGCTTCTCACCGACCCCACGGTCAAGCTCACCAATTACGGGGCATTTCTTGCGGAGACCACGGTTACCGCAGAAGCGGAATTTCACGAACGGTCCGCATGGAGCTGCGCCCACGGTGTGGGAAGATGGTCCATGGATTGCGGGTGCGCGGCCGCGCCGAGACCGGGTTGGAACCAGCAATGGCGCGCTCCGCTTCGAGAAGCCCTGGACCTCGTGCGGGATGAAGTGGACGCCTACTATGAGACCGCTGTGTCGGGTCTCCTCAATGACCCATGGGAAACCCGGAACGACTACATCGAATTGCTTTCCACGGAAAACCCCAAACTCGGGCCGTTTCTCAAGGCGCACGAGAAAACCAAACTGAAAAAGGATCAGCGCACGCTGGTGTTCAAACTCCTGGATATGCAACGAGATCGCATGTTCATGTACACCAGTTGCGGGTGGTTCTTCGATGACGTCTCGGGCATAGAATCCATGCAACTCCTGCGATACGCCGCGTGCGTTTTGCAAACTGTGGAACATGCCCTCCCCACGCTGACGGAGCGGTTTCTCGCAATCCTCGAGAAGGCCCGCAGCAACGCCCTTGCGCCCATGACCGCTGCGGACCTGTTCCGCGAAAAAATCATGCCCCAAAGGACCGACTTGCGTAAGGTGGTGGCCCACGTGGCCATTTCAGCCATCTTTCAGGATCTTGCCTTTCGGGAAGCCTTTTACGGCTACAACATCAAAATGGTGGATTCCATCCGTGAACGCGGCGGCGACAAGTCCTTGGCCGTGGGGCTCATGAAGATCCTCAATCGCATGACCACGGAGGCGGGAACGTTCGTCTTCGCCCTCATCCATCATGGCGGAGTGGACGTACGGTGCTCGGTAAAGCACATCACCGACAAGGCGTCCTATCAGGCGCTGAAATCGGAGCTGTTACAGACCTTTCACACCCATTCCTCGACGGAGCTTATCCGCAAGCTCGACCACTACTTCCCAGGAGATTATTTCTCGATCAAGGATCTTTTCACGGACAGCAGACGAGCCATCATCGCATCCGCTACGGAGAAGATGTACGAGGAACAGGCCCACATGTTCGAGGACTTTTACCGCAACAACAAAGACGTGGCCATCGTAATCCGCAACTACGACGCGCCGCTGCCGGACACATTCCTCGCCTCAGCTCGTTTGGTGCTCAACCGAACATTGCTCTCGGAACTCTCCAAGCTCGTCGAAGGCTTCTTCCCGGATGAACTGGAACCCGTCTTAGCAGAATCCGCATTCTGGAACATAAGCCCGGACTTGAGCGCAGCAGGCCGCCTCATCAACAAGTGCGTCTACTCCCTTGTGCAGGAATACGGCAAGAATCCTAAGGGCATAGACAAGGCCAAGGAAATTATACGATTCCTCGATTTGGGCGAAAATCTCAAAATGCCGTTGGATCTCAGCGAACCCCAGATTCTGTTTTTCGAGATAAGCCGGCGTTTTAAGAAAAGCAAATCAAAGGCCCGCCCCCCCTACTTTGAACTCTTGGCGGAAAGACTTCGCGTAAGTTTAGATTAGCAAAGGGAGTAATACCAATGTGCTTTCAAAACGGTAATATTGGCGGAGCTTTTGTTGCAAAGTAGGTCTTTCTAACTTCTTTCTAAGAAATGTTTGATAATCGCCGGAAGCGGCATTTTCTCCTTGAGAAAAGCCGGTTCCGGCAATTGCCAAAGTTCTTGGAGAGGGGTTTGAAGAGAAACTTCTTTCAAGAAGGTTCTCCCCAATCTTACGTATTTGACTAGGTATTGGTGTAATTTATGGCGCGATTCATCGTAGCGATTCAGCGATACACAACCCCTTTTGCATCCGTTCAGCGGGCCGTGGAGCTCTGTAACGGCCTTCGGGACATGCGTCCGGGAGCAAAGGTGTTCGTCAAACCAAACATCGTCTTCTGGAGCAAAGCCCTCGATCTCCCCGAGTTTGGAGTTATCACCACATCTCGAGTGGTCCACGACATGGTGGCGCTCCTTAAGGATAAGGGCGTCGGCGAAATCACCATCGGTGAAGGCTCAGTGCTCCATGATCCCAAGGACAAGGAAGTCCAGGAGAACGCCTTCGAGCGCCTTGGTTACAATGAACTAAAGAAGCGGTACGGCGTCAAGACGGTGAATATCTCCAAGGGCAAGTTCCGTAAGGTGGAACTCTCTGAGGGCGTGTGGTTCAAGTACAACGCGGACTTCCTGGAGAGCGATTTCGTAGTGAACCTGCCGGTGCTCAAGACCCATGCGCAAACCATCGTAAGCCTGGGGATCAAGAACCTGAAGGGAACCATTGACGTGAACTCCCGCAAGCGCTGCCATTCAGCCGCCGCAGACAAGGACTTGCACTTCATGGTGGCCAAGCTTGCGGACCCGGCGCCCCCAATGTTCACGTTGATTGACGGCATTTTCACCAACGAACGTGGTCCCGGCTTTGACGGAAAGATACGACGGAGCGACCTCTTGGTGGGGTCCACGGACGTGCTCTCAGCCGACTTGGTGGCCGCCACCATCCTTGGATATGAGGGGGCAAACGTGCCTCATCTAGCTCATGCGGCTCGCAATCGCGGGCGTACCCCGGATCTCGCCGACATTGAGATCAAAGGGGAAACCGTGGCCGACACGGCCATGAAGCTCGACTACACATTCCCCTATAATGAAGACGACACCTTGCCCCTACCCATGGCGAAAATGGGAATCGAAGGGCTCGCCTATCATAAATATGATCTCACCATGTGCACCTACTGCTCGATACTCACGGGGATTATCTTGACCGCCATCGCTCGGGCGTGGAAAGGCGCGCCATGGGACGACGTGGAAATCCTCACGGGCAAGGTCATGAAACCCTCGGGCCGAAAGCATTCCATTCTCATCGGTAAATGCCTTTACGACGCCCTCAAGGATGATCCAGCACGAGAGGGCCTGACTTTCATCAAGGGATGTCCCCCAAACGCCGAGCAGATTATCCAAGCGCTTCACGGGGCGGGCATCGACGTAGACCCCGCTACATTGCGCAATTTGGACGCCGCTGCGGGTATGCACGCCCGAAGATACGCGCACAAACCCGAGTTCGACAAGAACTTGTTCAGAGTGGTGTGCCGTTAGTACCCGAACTCTCTGAGGGTTCTTTCTTTCTGCGTCCAGTTGGGAGTGACCTTTACGAAGAGGTCCAGGCGCACATTGGTTCCAAGGAACTCCTGGATCTTTGCCCGAGCCGCCGTGCCGATGGACTTAATCATGGCGCCGCGCTTACCAACGATGATCTTCTTTTGGCTGTCGCGCTCCACATGGATGTCGGCGTGAATTTCCACCCGAGTCGGCCCTTCCTTGAAGCTCTCGACAACCACCGCGGTCTTGTACGGAATCTCTTGCCCCGTTTGTTCGATAATCTGCTGCCTCACGAGTTCCGCGACAAAGAACTTCGTAGGGAGATCACTCACGTCATCTTCCGGAAAGAGCGGTCGCCCCTCAGGGAGCAACCCGATCAGCTCTTCGAGTAAGCCGTCAACACCGTCCCCTGTGGCCGCGCTGATAGGGCGAACACTCACGAACTTGTGGGCCTGGGAATACGCGTCGATTACGGGGAGCAAATCCTCCCGTCGCACAGTGTCGATCTTATTGATCGCCAGCACGCATGGAGAACCCAGCGTTTTCAGCATGGAAAGAATGAACGCGTCCTCATCACGCGGCATGGCGGGCGGGGTCATATAGAGCACGACATCCGCTTCTGCCAGGGCCTTTTTCGCGGTGTCCACCAGCGACTTGTTGAGCGGTGTTTTCGGATCATGAAGCCCCGGAATATCGTGGAAGATAACTTGAGCGGCATCCGTTGTGTAAATGGCGCTGATGCGGTTGCGAGTGGTTTGCTCCTTTGCCGTCACGATGGACAATTCTTGGCCCATGATTCTATTCACCAGCGTGGATTTTCCCACATTGGGCTTGCCGGCGATGGCCACAAAACCGCTCCTGTATTCAACCTGATTTTCGTTATCCATGAGGAATTCCTCTTGACCGACTTCCGTAGTATGGCTATTATGGCTGGATTGAGCTGCGGAGAGATGCCCGAGAGGCTGAAGGGGCGCGACTGGAAATCGCGTGAATGCTCACAAGGTGTTCCGAGGGTTCGAATCCCTCTCTCTCCGCCACATTCCGCTTCCTTATGCGGACTCTGCGCTCGCAGCTCTCACGTCATCCGTTTACCTGCAATCCATTCCACCAGCATACCACAGATCATCGCCCGTGGATTCCCCGCATGAAGCTCACGCTGAAGAGCGCGGTAAACCCCGAGTGCCGGCCCCCTGCAAAGCATTGGCGACCGCTCATCAGGACCATCTAACCGCTTGAAATAACGTGTGGGGCGTAGACTGAACGCGTCACCGCCAGTCGTTCGTGTTGTAATTGGGGAGATTGAATTGCCTGTCGTGGCCGTATTCCCAGTCATACGGGATGGGGTAGAAGGGGAAATAAGTATTTGTGGCGCGGCTCATGAACCGGTCCCACCTGTAGTATTCCGTCTTGCGGGCAAAGCGACTGTCCGGGGGCGGCGTAGGATTCAGGTTTTCGTAGAACCGTTGGGCCTTGTACCACATGCCATAATATCCGGGAGGGTAGTTTCTGATGAAAGCGGGGTCGTAATCTTCCGAGGCCCATGCTATGGCGCTGACGGCCACTATGATAATCGCGGTAATACTTACGAGAATGCGCATAACTTCTCCTTCGGGAGGAACCATTAGCGCCGATTATAGCAGATATTTACCTTATTTTTCAACATATTATTGCGGTTTCCTTAGAAAATACTTCAGGTAAAAAGGGATTGACGTGGAAACACCGGCATCCGACGCCGATTCGTCATACATCGAGCACTCGGCTCGGGCCGCACGAACGATTGCTCTTCTTTAGGCTATTTTAAGTTGATGTGAACTCGGAATTCCGCCCCGCGGCTCACTTTACAAAGAGATAGTGTTCCGCCCATAGCCTCGGTGAGCGCCAAAGCCCCGGCCAATCCCAAACCGTGGCCTCGCACCGGAAACCCCTCCAATTTAGAGCACTGAAAGTACTCGTCAAAAACCTGATCGTGATAGATGTCGGGTATTCCCGGCCCATCATCACTTACGGCTATTTCGAGGTGAGCGCCGGCCACACGGCATTCTATGCGCACTTCGTTCTGCTTGTACTTAAATGCATTCGAAAGCAAATTAGTCATTATCAAAGACAGCTTGGTTTCATCCACCTGTATGGTTCGCACGATCTGAGCCTCTTCAGCATTAAGGAGCACGCCATTTTCCTTCAGAGCCGCTACTAAATCGGTATAGGTCGCCGCGGCGGCTATGGAATCCGATACGGCCGGCGCAACGATGTCGTAGACCTCCACAAGGGCTGTGGTGAGGATCGCAAGTAATGTGCAGTCGTTCGTTCCCACGATACCGGAGGCGGCCATATCCACCTCCAGCATTGCGTTTGCCAAGTGCCTAATCTTCAAAGCATTGCGGAGAATGCGACGAATGACTTTTTCCTGATTGGGGGTTAACTTGCCGTACCGTTCCTGCTTTTCAAGAAGCGCTCGAACACCGCTTTCTATAATGGTGACCGGGTTTTTTAAATCATGCACTAGATAAGAGGTTTGAATATTTTTAATAGCCAAGGTCAACCCCCACATTTCGCACAAAATGGGATCATGCGGATCTCACTGTCGGTGGTAGCGGCCCGATGCCGAAGGGTTTCTCCGAAAAAAGCCTGCCATATGAGAGCCCCAACCAATGGGAATATTCCCGCCGCCGAGGCGCAGCGGAATGCCGTAAGGAGCATTCCACGAGGCTCTTCATCATTACTCATGCCTGGGATGCGCAATGCAAGATGGTGTGTGCATAAGCCCATTCTTTAATCTTCTTACCGCAAAGCTTATAAACTTTTATCATGAAGTCCACTAATTGGAGAAAAAATCACGGTCACGGCGCGTAGAACACCCCCGAAGTCGGCCGGCGAATGCTCTTGCCTTTACGCTCTGAGGCATACGAAGATAGCCGCCTCGTTCTACTCCGGGTGTCTACCAGCCTTCGATTAGGGATCTCTCCGCCGTCATCTTCCGAACTCAGGGCAGGTAGGTGACTACACGCAGTTCCATGGTTCAGTGATCTTGGCACGGCTCTGCGCGCCGCAATGGCAGGAGCGCAAACTCATCGGTCCATAGGAGGTCACCGATGATTCCAAGAGGCCCACTTTCCGTCTGTGAACGGTTACCGCTTCGTGCGTCCATAGTAAACGTCGGCTTGGGGAGGTTTTTAGCCCTCACCGCATAGGCGTTTGAATTCGGAAGTATATACCCTCATGCGCCGGTTTCCATCTGGAGCTCCGCACATTTTCGTCTTATTTTATAAGGCATTCAAGGGCTTTATGTCAAGTGAACGTTTATGCGGAAGGGTTCACCGTGACCAAGGCGGCTCTACGACCATACAGAACCGGTGGGGACACTGGTCATCCTCAGGACAACCTCACGCCGCGCCAAGAAGTTACCTGGTCGCCACGAAGGTAATCTCTCCTTATTCCGCCGAAGATCGGCTCCGGAACGCCCCCGTTCCAAGACATAAAGTCGAAAACGAGTGACGTAGACAAAAAATTCAACACCCCGCGCAAGATTTTTTCCGCTCGATTGTATTGTATCTATAGCTGATTACGATTCGGCGAGACATAAACATTACGGCCGTTGAACGCACTACAGAACACGCCGCCGATTCCGTTAGCGCCATATCGGTGATTCGCTCGATGCAGCGTCACCAATACGCCGTCACGGAGCCGTCCGTCAGCTCTCACACTCCACGCTTAGGAAAGGACATCATGAGAAATCTCATTCTATCGGCTCTTCTCATTCTCACAGTGGGCGTAAGCGCCGCTTTCGCCGTGCCGCCCTGTTGTCAAGGGCTTAATGCCGCAGCCGCTTCTACTAACGATGTTTGGTCCCAACTGACTCCCGATCAACAGAAACAGGTTGACACCATCGAGACCGCTTTTCAGACGAAGCTCCAGGCCTTCCGTTCCTCCCTCGCCGCAAAACGCAACGAACTCAAAGCTATTATGGGAAACGATAAGTTGGATGAGCCGGCCCTTGAGGCAAAACGTCAAGAAATGTGGGCCTTACAAGACGGCCTCCGAAAGGATTATCGTCAGACCCTCACCGAAATGAGCAAGATATTGACGCCTGACCAGAAGCGAGAGCTTGGGCCTCTGGGTCTCATGGGATCCCGGATGCTGGGTTCAGCCGTGATGGGCGGCGGCCAACGCGGATGCTGCGGCTCGAACGGCGGCGCTCAATTCCGTGGCGGATGCTGCGGAGCGGCAGGCGCAGGCGTTGGTCGCGGCGGGTGCTGTGGCGGAGCCTCCGGTGGAGCCGGGTCCACTCTGCCTCCGTGCTGCCGTCCCGGTGGTGGGGCATAGTCGATAGTAGATCTACCTGCCGTCACAACTAATCCCTGGGAGAAGCCTGCGTTAACAAGGCTTCTCCCAAAATCTCCAGCATAGATACGGTCTCGGATCGCATATCGGCAACATGGCTCACTGCGTTATTGCGCAGAATCCCCGCCCCCTAGCGCTGCCCCAGGTGTGGCGAAGAGGGCCGGAAAGCCCTCTCCCCAACAACTTTATCACTGCCTTGACGGATCACACCTTCAAAACTCGATAACAAAACCACCCGTTGTTTGAGAAACCAACTCTTTGAATGCCATATCTCACTCGCTCTTTGTGAGCATTCTTCCATTCTTCGCTGATGAACTGAACCCAATGTCTTGTTCTTACGGCTTGCGGTTCGTCGGTGAAGCGAATATCCTATTGCGGAAACTTCATCTGTTTTTCCTCACAGTACGTAGGCATGGAGCGCCCAGTGTGAACACGGAAATGAATCCGGATTTCGCCTTGATCCACGCGGCTCAAGAAGGCGCGGACGACAAGGTGCGTGACTTGCTTGATCGCGGCGCCCACGTGAACGCCCATGACGATACTTTCGGCGCGTCTCCGCTCATGTACGCGGCCCTTTCGGGAAAACTCCGGACGGTAATGCTGTTGCTTAGCCGTGGAGCGGACGTCAACCACAGGGATAATTACGGCCGAACGGCTCTGAACGAGGCTACTTTTAGGGGGCATTCCGACGTGGTGGATTGCCTTTTGTCCGCCGGAGCCGACGCGCATATCGCCGATAGATTCGGCAAGACGCCGCTCATGGAAGCCGCACGGGTGAGCGCGCCTCGGGTAGGCCGAATCCTTTTGCGCCGCTACACGGATTTGGAAGCCGTAGATGAACTGGGCCGGACTGCGCTGACCTACTGTGCATCGGAAGGCAATACGGAGCTATGCGCCCTCCTCCTCGAAAAAGGCGCACAGGTGAACACCCACGATAACGGCGGAAAAACCCCACTTCACTGGGCGGTGTTCGAAGAACGCCGAGCTACAGCGAAGCTTTTGCTGGAAAAAGGTGCTCACGTAGAGTCCCGCGATCGCTTGGGGCGAACGCCGCTCATGGCCGCGGCTAGGGAAGCCGACTGCGAAATGTGCCGCCTAATCCTGGAGCGCGGCGCCGACCCGGACCTCACGGACACATACCAGAGGACGGCGCTGTTTATCGCCGCGTCGGCCGGCGCAACAGAGGTGGTGAAGCTCCTGTTGACCGTATCCACAGCCATAGACCAGACTGACGAACTTGGCCGCACGCCCCTGATGATCGCGTGTTTTCGGGGTCACGTCGCCTGCGTTGAGCTGCTCATTCATCACGGAGCCGACAAACACATCGAAACAAAGGAAGGCTACTCCGCCCTTTTCAGCGCGTGTGCGGCAGGAGAGAAGGACGTGGTCACGCTGCTCTTGGCCAATGGGTTCGACGCCGAAGAGCGGAATTCACTAGGATTCACTCCGCTTCTGGTCGCATCCAGAGCCGGTCGGCGTGAGATAGTAACGTTGCTGATGGCGCGCGGGGCGAGTCGGGCTAGTTCCTCCTAGACCCATCGGTTTTATTGGTGACAATTTTCGAGAGAACCGTACTTTCCGTAAACAAGGTTTACGCATGAAACGGGTAGGTCAGGCTTCGTTGGGCCAGTCCCACTACTATTTTGAGGGGCTTTTTACGTTATCGCTTGACACGATAACAACTTAGTATATCATAGTTAGTAGAGCCGAGGAAATCTTTATTGCAGAAAGCCGCCGTCGTATTTCTTGAAAGGATTTAGAAAGCTCGAGCCGGTTCTGCGTCCGCCAAAGGTGCGGCAGGAAAACTCGTTTCTCCTGAGAGTACCACAACTCCCCTGCCAGCTGTTCATAGCGACGACCATAGACCGTAAAAACTATGTTCTTAGTGTGGACGAGAACATACCAATGCTTGAATTATTCGGTCGTAATGAGAAAAAATATTTTCTCAGAAACTTAAGTAAAACTCACGCCGGACAAGTTCACCTAAATTGTAAGAATTGACTCGCACGAAAAAGAATATATAGTATGTGAATTCCCTATACGAGGAGTCCTTCATGAAATTCTGGCGGTTGCCCCTCGACGCGGAAGCGCATAGTATACCGCGCGGCCACGTGAACATCATTGCAAGCAGGTGCAAAGGTTGCGGTTTTTGTATCGAATTTTGCCCGAACGGCTGCCTCAAGGTGAGCAAAACGTTCAACGCCAAGGGCTATCATCCACCGGAAGTAGTCTCCCAGGCGGAAGATTGCGTAGAATGCGGTCTGTGCAGCATTATATGCCCTGAATTCGCCATCTTCACCGAACTCAAAGAAGCGAAAAAAATCACCGAAGAAGATATTCAAAAGGTCACCATCAGGTATTCGCGCAAAGACAAACGACTTAAAGATCGCTGATCCGCCGCACGGCGCCGTCGGTAGGTCCGGAGCCATGTTTCTATTGCCTTGGTAAGCAGGGATTTGCCTTCCAGCCGGCATGACATCTTAGCCGCACGCCTGGGCCGACCGGAACCGTCTCGAATTCGAGCGCCGTTCCATATACTCAAATAGAGGATACTCATGGGCGAACGACACACACTCACCGGTGAACACTTCATCCACGGAGATGCGGCATGCGCTGAAGGCGCCGTCGCCGCAGGATGCCGGTTCTTCGCCGGCTATCCTATAACCCCTGCCACGGAAATCGCCGAGAGAATGTCTCGACGCCTCCCGGAAGTAAGCGGCGTCTATATTCAAATGGAAGACGAGATTGCGTCCATGGCCGCAATTCTGGGCGCGGCCTGGGGCGGAGCCAAATCTATGACGGCCACGTCCGGGCCGGGATTCTCCCTCATGATGGAGAACATCGGTCTGGGCATGATGACCGAAACCCCTTGCGTGGTGGTAAACGTGCAAAGGGCCGGCCCCTCCACGGGTTTACCGACCTTGGTCGGGCAAGCGGACGTCATGCAGGCCAGGTGGGGCTCCCATGGTGACTACGGCTGTATAGCGCTGTCACCCTCCTCGCCGCAGGAATGCTTCAACTACACCATAGACGCATTCAATCTTTCGGAAATTTACCGGCAACCGGTGTTCGTACTGGCCGACGAAATGATCGGCCATATGACCGAGCGTGTCGTCATCCCACGGCGTCAGGATCTCCGCATTGTGGATCGCCCTAAGCCGACCGCTACGCCTGAGGACTACCTCGCGTTTGAATCCCACAACTTCATGCCCGCTCCCATGGCCACGGTGGGTCAGGGCTACAATGTGCACGTAACGGGCCTCACCCATGATGAGCGTGGATACCCCATCATCACCGATACGGTCCAAGAGCGAAACGTCCGTCGCATTGTGGATAAGATCCGTATGAACGCCGACAAGATCATACGCTATGAAGGCGTTCAACTCGAGGACGCCGAAGTGGTCGCTGTGGCGTACGGCTGCACGTCCAGATCCGCGCGGCAAGCCGTGGAAAACATGCGGAGCAAAGGTCACAAGGTGGGGCTCTTGCGCCTCATCACTCTATGGCCCTTTCCGTCCAAGGTGATTCGAGCATTGGCGCCGACGATCAAGGGGTTTGTGGTCCCGGAAATCAACTACGGTCAGATTGCCTACGAGGTGGAACGCACCTCCGGGGGACGAGCCGAAGTGACCCTAATGGCCCTCATGGGCGGCTCGATCCATACGCCCGAAGAAATCGAAGACGCCCTGGGTGAGTACCTGTAGACGCACTCAGCCATGATAGGTAACCGCTCATCAGGAACAGTACATCTTTGTAAATACGTATGGGGAGGTCCGGAGGGGAGATGAGTCTCTCCTCCGGCATTCACCAGGCGCAGAGCCGCCTCGAGCCCGGTGAATCATGAAAGATTGGTGAAGCCATGAAAATTCGACTCCGAGACATCACGCCTTTTGACAAAGAGGCGGCCGAGTACGTGATTCAAACGGATCACGGTCTCCACCCGGATGACAAATACCTGAAACCGGGCAGGATACCCCACATCTGGTGCCCCGGCTGCGGCCTGGGAGTGGTGCTCACTACCTTTATCGAAGCCATGCGGCGCAAGGGCATCCCGAGCGAGAAATGCGCGGTGGTATCTGGGATCGGCTGCACGGGTCGCGTGGCCGGGTATCTCAACATGGACACCTATCACACGACCCACGGCCGCGCCATCCCCTTTGCCACGGGTTTGGCCTTGGCGAACCCCGACCTGCACGTGACGGTTTTCTCGGGGGACGGCGATTTGTTCGCCATCGGCGGGAATCACTTCATCCATGCGGCTCGACGCAACATCAACCTCAAAGTGATCTGCGTCAACAACTTCAACTTCGGTATGACGGGCGGGCAGGCCGCTCCCACAACTCCCCTTGACGCGAAGACCTCAACCACGCCCACCGGTAATGCGGAACCGGGATTTAATCTGCCCTATCTCGCACACGCCGCCGGGGCCGTTTACGTGGCTCGCTGGTCCGCATATCATCCCAGGCAATTGGTTCACTCCATCTCAGAGACCTTCGACCGCAAGGGATTCACCTTTGTCGAGGCCATAGCCCCCTGCCCCACCGGGTACGGTCGCCCCAACAAGCTTGGCAGCGGCCTCGAAGAGATGATGTACTACAAAGAGATGTCCGAGATCCGCAACGACGCGGACCTAAGCCAGGTTGAGATTCGCCTCAGAGAGCGCTTTGTAGTGGGCAAATTTGTAGACATCCAGCGACAGGACTTCATGGAAAACTACCGCGAGAAGGTCATCGCTCGAGCCCAGAAAAAGGGCGGAAAAGAGAAAGGCAAAGCAGCATGAGCGACAAACGAGAAGTGCGATTGGCCGGATTCGGCGGCCAAGGGATTGTGCTTTCGGGGCACATTCTGGGCAAGGCCGTCACCCTGTTCGAGAAAAAGAACGCAGTCTTCACTCAGAGCTACGGTCCTGAAGCGCGGGGCGGCTCGTGCAGCGCGGATGTGCTCATCGACACCGAGGCGATTTACTTCCCCAAGGTAGGTAGTCCGGATGTGCTCGTCATCATGAGCCAAGGCGCCTGGACGACCTATGGGGCCAATATCAAACCGGGCGGCACGCTCATTATCGACGAGGATCTTGTCTCAATAGACCCTGAGCCCACCGGTGTAAACTTTTACAAGGCGCCGGCAACCCGCATCGCTGAAGATATGGGACGTAGGATCGTCGCCAATATCGTCATGCTGGGGACCGTCGCAGCCCTTGGTGAGGTCGTGAGCTACGAATCCATGAGAGAGGCCGTGCTGAGTTCCATCCCCAAGGGCACTGAAGAACTCAATATCTCAGCCTTTGACCAGGGCTATGAATACGGAAAAAAGCTTCTTGCACAGAAACCGGTCGCGGCTTAGGAAGCGCGTCATTCGTAACTGCGCACACCAATAGAGAACAAGGAACGTTCCATTGAAAGAGACTACCGAAAGTCCAAGTCAGTCCACTTCATCGAGCCTACGGATCGGTGTCTACGTCTGTCACTGCGGCAAAAACATCGGCGGCACGGTAGATTGCCCTGAAGTGGCCGGCCACGCCGCTACCCTGCCCGGTGTCATCCTGGCCAAGGATTCGCTCTACACGTGCTCGGAACCGGGTCAGGAGCAAATTAAGGCCGACATACGAGAACACCGTCTGAATCGCGTAGTGGTGGCGTCCTGCACACCACGGCTGCACGAACCCACATTCCGAGCCGCTTGCGAAAGCGCCGGCCTCAATCCGTACCTCCTGGAAATGGCCAACATACGCGAACACTGCTCATGGGTGCACCTTCACGACAGGGAAGAAGCCACGCAAAAGGCCAAGGATCTGGTGGGAATGGCCGTGGGTCGCGCCGCTCGGCTGGAGCCTCAGTATGAACTCACCGTGCCGGTGCTCCGCAAGAGCATGGTCATCGGCGGCGGAGTGGCCGGCATTCAAGCGGCCCTGGACATGGCCGACGCAGGGTACAAAGTCTATCTCGTGGAGCGCTCGGGGAGCATCGGCGGCCGAATGGCCCAGATCGACAAGACCTTCCCCACAATGGATTGCTCCATCTGCATCTTGGCCCCCAAGATGAGCGAAGTCGGTCGCCATCCGAACATCGAACTCCTCACGCTCTCCGAGGTTAAAGAGGTCGGCGGCCACATCGGGAACTTTCGGGTCAAGGTGCTCAAGAAGGCGCGCTACGTCAAATCCGAATGCACCTCATGCGGGGATTGCATCACGGCGTGCCCTCAGTTGTCTCCCGACGAGTTCAACGCGGGGCTGTCCATACGTCACGCCATACATATTCCCTTTCCCCAGGCGGTCCCGTCCACCTTCATGATCGATATGGAGCAATGCTTGAACAATCAGGGGATTGTCGCCTGCGACCGCTGTTATCAGGCCTGTGCAACCAAGTGCATCGACTTCGCTGATCGGAATCAGACCATCGAGCTGGAAGTCGGCACCATTGTCGTGGCCACCGGCGTGGACGTCTACGACCCGACCGCTCTCACGGAGCTGGGGTACGGCAAGTTCCCGAACGTCATCACCACCTTAGAGTTCGAGCGCCTAATAAACGCAGGCGGCCCCTCGGCCGGTGAACTCATCAGGCCCTCGGATCGTAAGCGACCCATGAAGGTGGCTTTCCTTCAGTGCATAGGCTCCAGGAGCAAACGCAGCAATCACTATTGCAGCAATGTCTGTTGCATGAACACCATCAAGGACGCGCTCCTCATCAAGGAGCACTGGCCTGAGATCGACATTTCCGTGTTCTACATCGACATACGGGCCTTCGGCAAAGGCTTCGAGGACTTGTTCCAGCGCGCCAGACGCGAGGGCGTCCGGTTTGTTCGAGGTATCCCCGGTGAGATCATCGAGGACTTCCACACCGGCAATCTGACCCTGTTAGGTGAAAACACGCTCCTGGGAAAGCCATACCGCACGTCTATGGACCTGGTGATCCTGTCGGTGGGGATAAAACCCCAGAAGAATGCCGCGGAGATCCAGCGCCTGTTGAACCTCGCCTGCGACACGGACGGCTTTTTCATGGAAGCGCATCCCAAGCTGCGTCCCGTGGACACAACCACGGGCGGCGTGTTTTTGGCCGGCGCAGCCGAAGGCCCCAAGGACATCAAGGATTCCGTGACCCAGGCGTCCGCGGCCGCTTCACGGGCAAACATCCTCATGAGCAAAGGCGAGGTGAAAATCCCCGCGACTACGGCCCAAATCTACCGAGACAAATGCAACGCCTGCGGATTATGCGCCCGCGTGTGCCCTTACCACGCCATCGAAGGCAGCAAAGAGCAAGGTTACTACCACGTTATACAGGCGGCGTGTCAGGGATGCGGCGCATGCGTATCCGAATGCCGGTTCGGCGCCATAGATCAGACCCATTTCACGGACGAGCAAATCGTGAGCCAAATAGATTGCGTGCTTGCCGGCAATCCTCAGGATAAGATCCTTGCCTTCGCGTGCAACTGGTGCTCATACGCGGGCGCGGACTTCGCCGGGGTCGGGAGAATGCAATATCCCACCAATGTGCGCATCATCAGGACTATGTGTTCCGCTCGCGTGAACCCCAAGTGGCTGGAGCGCGCCTTTCTGGGGGGTATCGGCGCCATTCTGGTGTCGGGCTGTCACCCTGCGGATTGCCACTACAACAACGCGAACAAGCATACGGCAACACGTATCGAGCGCTTCTGGAAGCGCATGGACAAGATCGGCGTGAACCGCGACAGGCTGAGGCTCGCCTGGGTCTCAGCGGCTGAAGGCGCTCAGTTCGCCAGGGTAATTCACGAGATGTCCGACGGTATCAACAAGCTGACCTCGAGGCAAATCGAGGACTCCATCGAGAAGTTCCGTAAATTTCTCACCAAGAAAGCCGAAGCGTAACCATGTCGAAATTCTGGAAGCGATTCCCGAGAGAAAGTTTGTACGAGTGCTATCAATGCGCCCGATGCACAGGCTCGTGTCCGGCCATGGAAGTGGGGCCTGCGTACGGGCCGCGTGAACTCATCATACGCTGTCTCAACCAGGGTCAGGAAGCCGTGGTGGAGGACGAAAAGCTGTGGCTGTGTTGCACATGTAACGTGTGCGAGGACCGTTGTCCGCAGAAAATCCCTATCTCGGACTTGCTTACGGCGCTGCGAAACTCCGCCGCCAGACACGGCAATGTGCCGCCGAAGCTCCTGATGGCCCTCGAGCTGCTGGCGAAGACCGGCAGGTCCATGATCGTCCACCAACTCGATGAAATGCGGGCGCATCATGGACTTGAACCACTTCAGCCGGCCCCTGTGGAAGAAGTGCGGGCTATCCTCAAGAAAACCGGTCTCAAAGAAGTGATAGAGATCTAGTTGCGTTCACCCGGCGCGGAACCGTCACGAACCCGGTGAACCATTATAAACATAATCGCCGTAGTCCGGCTTGAAAGGTCATCATGAAGTACGCTTTGTACCTGGGATGCGCAATCCCCATTAAATATCCCGGTTTTGAAGCGGCAACCAGGTTGGTGTGCCGAACATTGGGTATCGAGCTGGTTGACATGCCGTTTTCCTGTTGTCCGCCGCCCACCAGTATGAAGATGGTGCATTACGACTCGTGGCTCGCCTTGGCCGCCCGGAACCTGTGCGTGGCCGAAGAAGCCGGCCTCGACATCATGACGCTCTGCTCAGGGTGCGTGAACACGCTCAAGGAAGCGAATCATGTGCTGAAGACCAGCGATGCCAAGCGCCGTAAGGTCAACAAGATCCTGGAGGACCACAACCATCATTACGAGGGTCGCGTGGAAGTGACCCACATCCTGGATACGCTCTACCAGGATACGATCGTGGAGCGCCTCATCAAGCATAAAAAGCGCGATGTGGGCCTGCGCATGGCGTGCCATTACGGGTGCCACTATTTTCGTCCGCCTAACGTCATGTACCCCGGTGAGCTTTCCGACGCCGAATCCTATGTGCCCGTGCAGATGGACCACCTACTGTCCATCGTGGGGGTGGAACCCATGGAGTATTCCCGCAAGTTCCTCTGCTGCGGATCTCCCCTGGGCGCGAACATGGACGCGGACGCAGGCTACGAAATCACGCGGCAAAAGCTCGGGTATCTTCGGGACCGCAACGTGGACGCGCTCTCGGTTATTTGCCCTTCCTGCTTTGAGCAGTTCGACATGGGGCAAATCATCCTGAGTCGCAAGATGAAGGAAAAGTTCAAGATCCCCACATTTTACGTGACCCAAATCATTGGGATGGCGCTCGGGTTGAGCCCGCACGAGGTCGGTGTTGATGTGCACAGAATCAAGTCCAAGAAGCTCCTGGAAAGCATCAATATAAGCTAGAGAGCCGGCGCCGGCCGAGATAGCCGCAGCGCATACCAGTTGGGAACAAAGAAGTAACATCGAGGAGCAACTTCTTGTTTAAAGGAATGCTCTCGGAAACTCTTTTAACGAATTCCAAGTTGCCGAGCTCCCTTTCTCGGGAAAAACCGAGAGCTTCCGCGCCTAGTATGTATTTTCGAAGACCTACGCAAAACACGGTTCCAAAACGACCTTCACCCAAGGGGCCTTTTTGAGGGCTGTTCATGTACTTCCATGCGCCGGCACTAGCGCGTAATGAACGGTTGCTCGGATTCTATTCATTTTCCGCACAATCTGTATACTAGAGACATGTGTGAATTCGAGCGATTCGATCATATTCTCATCCGTGACCGTAGCGTCATGGTGCGAGTGCCCAAGGGAGTCCGCGACCTCACGGACGAGGTAAGCCCAAAATTCTTTGATGTGCGAACCGGCGTTCAACTCAAGGCGATCTTTCCGGAGCTTCAGGGCATTGAGCTGCGTAGGGGCCGACTTGTGCCCCCTGTAGACGCTGCCGTGCTTTTACGGAGCAGTACCGATCCGCGCGACTTTAAGATCGTGGATCTCATGGACGTCAAGCAGCGCAAGTTGGACACCGTGGTGGCGGACTCCATCTTGGACCAATTACGCATCGTGCGGCGGGTCCTTGACGACCTGCTCAAGGTCGCCGACAAAGCCGGACCCGAAGAGCGGCACTGGCTTGCGCAACAAACGCTGACACTGGTCCGCAAGTTCTCGGGACGAGAGTTGGAAGAATTCGAAAGCATTGTGGAATGGTTCAACTCCAAACCGGGGAAGTGACCATGCGATTTCAAGCGATCGGCCCATTTGGGTGAACGGCTTTCATTGATTCATAAGGCCGCCGTTGCAAAAGGTATACGCCTTGAGGTGCTTTCTATGCCCCGTTTAAGAATTATTCTTTTTACGCTCCTGCTCTTGACGCTTTCGACGCTCTCCTTCGGCAAGAGCAACGAAGACATCTTTACACGCGCCCAAAAGGCTGCGGCTGCCGGCAAGTACGACGAGGCCCTCAAAGACCTTAATACGGCGCTGGAGAAGTGGAAGAACCATCCCCATAATTACCAAGTCGTGTTATTGACCCGAGCCCGAACCTACTACAAGAAAGGAGATCGCAGCGCAGCTCTCAAGGATCTCTCAGATGTTTTGAAGACCAAGAACCTGGAAAAAGAGATCGAGGCGCAAGCGTACGTTCTCAAGGGCCTGCTGAGTCGCAAAGGCGAGGGGGAAAACCAGGCCCTGGCGGACTTCACGAACGCTATCCTCGTGGATCAGCCCGACAAATCCATTCGCTCCATTGCGTACGCCAACAGGGCGGTCACCTTCATGAACGTCGGGAAACCCGCGTCCGCAATCGCGGACTTCGACAAATCCATCGAAATGGACCCGACAAACGCATTCGCATACGCCGGCAGAGCCTTGCTGCGCCTGAATTCCGATCAAATCGAGGCCGCTCAGACCGATGCGGAAAAGGCGCTGAAGCTCGAACCCACGGCGGACTCCACCCAGGCGGCAAAAACCGTATTGGATGAACTCAACGTCACCACCACTCGGGATAAGGTCGTTGCGCCCATAGGTGAGTCCGGGCACGCTTACGTGCAGGTGAGCTTCAAGAGGCGAGGCAAGCCGCACCGTTTTCTCGTGGATACGGGCGCCACCTATTCCCTCGTGAGTCCTCAGTTATTCGCCGAAATCCGTAAAGAGACGGAGGTTCAACGGATAGGCTCAGCTCAAGTCCGCACAGCCGACGGGGTAAGCCGCACCGTGGGCAAGTACAAGGTGCAGAACGCCTACCTCTATACCTTACCCCTCGGTGAATTTGAATTCCATGTATTGGAGGATTCAGGGCCTCGAAAGGCCGACCTTACCAACCTGCTGGGTGTAAGGGGCTTCGACACCGTGACCATGACCCTAGATCACGGCGCCAAGCAAGTCGTGTTCCGCAAGAAATAAAGGTCTAATTCCCGGCGAAGAGTGGGGCGAAGTCCGTATCCTCTTCGAGGGGTCCTACGGCGACGACCGTGAGCTTATCGGGACTGATAAAGCGTCGCGTCGCGTCCACCAGGTCGGCTTTACTTACGCGTTCAAAGCCCGCAAGGATTTCCCCAGGGGTCACATGACGGCCGAAGTGAAACTCGTTCTTGGCCAGTCGGCTCATCCTCGCTTCCGTGGATTCCAGGGCCAGAATCACGCTGCCGCGCATTTGGCTCCGGGCGCACGCCAAATCCTCGTCGGTAAGCGAGTCCGCCAGGCCGAGGGTTTCCGTTGCGACGACTTCCATGAGTTCTTCGGTGCGTTCGGGGTCGCAACCCGCGTAGACACCGATTATCCCCGTATCGGTAAATGTCGAGAGAAACGAATACACATTGTACGCCAAGCCTCGCTTTTCCCTAACTTCTTGAAACAGGCGCGAACTCATGCCCCCACCTAGCGCCGTATTCATAAGGTATGCGGCGTGGCGATTGGGGTCCAGGGCTCCCGGGCCTTCCAGGGCCACACACAGGTGAACTTGTTCCATGTCCCTATTGATGACGTTCACCGACGGATTGGTGCGCGCCTTCTCCACTGTCGGGTGGAAATCCGAGGCGGGAATGGAACCCATGCGATCCCCTATGAGTCGCACAAATTCGTCGTGTTTGAGGCGGCCGGCCGCTGAAACCACGATTTCCCCAGGGACGTAATTCTCCGCCTTGAAGGCCAAAAGCCCTTCTCGATTGAGCGCTTCCACCGTGTGAACCTCACCCAGAATGGGTTGGCCCAGCGGATCATTGCGCCAAAAACGGGTCCCAAGGAGTTCGTGAGCCAAATCTTCGGCGTTGTCCTCGACTTGGCAGATCTCACGGCAGATCACGAGCTTTTCCCTCTCGATCTCGTCCTCGGGAAAGGACGAATTGAGGAAGATGTCCGTGAGCAAATCCGCAGCCAGCTCGAGATTTTCGTTGAGCACATGGCAGTAGAAGGAGGTAAACTCCTTACTGGTAAAGGCGTTCAGCGCGCCCCCCACTGCGTCAATCTCTTTTGCGATGGTTATTGCAGAGCGACTGTCCGTGCCCTTGAAAAGCATATGTTCGATGAAGTGGCAAATGCCGTTGAGCTGAGGAGGTTCGAACCGTGAACCGGATCGAACCCAGATGCCGAGCGATACGGATTGAAAGTACGGAATTTCTTCCGTGATAATCCGTACGCCGTTCGGCAAGGTGGTTTTGTTATAGACGCTTATGGATTCGTAATCCAAATAGTCATTCTTGTTCAACTATGTCTCTCGATTGTTGATTATCAGTCCGGATTTTCGCCGATGGCGTCTTTCCTTGAGAGCTTGATCTTCCCTTGGCCGTCGATGCCGATGACCTTTACGGGAAAGGTGTCGCCCTCTTGGACTACATCCGTGACCTTTCGCACTCTTTCCGGCGCGAGTTGCGAGATATGGACCAATCCGTCGGTGCCGGGGAAGATCTCCACAAAGGCGCCGAAGTCCGTAATCTTACGGACGAGTCCCATGTAGATTCTGCCCATCTCGGCCTCTTGGGTGATCGACTGGATGGCTTCCTTGGCCTGCTTGCCGCCCTCGCCGTCCGTGGAAGCGATCATGACCTTGCCGGTATCGTCTACTTCGATCTTGGTCCCGGTTTCCTCTTGGATTGCGCGAATCACTTTACCGCCCGGGCCGATGATCTCCCGGATCTTATCGGGATTCACGAACATGACGAAGATTCGTGGGGCGTAGGGCGACAAGTCGGAAGCAGGTTTGTCCAGCGTCTTGGCCATTTCGCCCAAGATGTGTCGCCGACCTTCTTTGGCCTGGTAGAGCGCCTTGGTAAGGATCTCGCGCGTAATCCCGTCGATCTTGATGTCCATCTGTAGGGCGGTTATGCCTTCCGCTGCGCCGGTGACCTTGAAATCCATGTCGCCGTGATGGTCTTCGTCGCCGAGGATGTCGGAAAGGATTACGATTTTATCCTCACCTTTGAGGAGTCCCATAGCAATTCCAGCAACCGGTTCTTTCAACGGGACGCCTGCAGCCATGAGAGCCAAGGAGCCGCCGCACACACTGGCCATTGAGGAGGAGCCGTTGGACTCCAGGATCTCGGAAACCACACGAATGGTGTACGGGAACTCTTCGTCATCGGGCAAGAGATACGCGATCGCTCGGGCGGCCAGCGCGCCGTGGCCGACTTCTCGGCGTGACGGTCCACGAAGGAACTTCACTTCATTAACCGAGAAAGGCGGAAACTTGTAATGGAGCATAAAGGACTTGTAACTGGAGCCCTCGAGGGCTTCCACCTTTTGCTCATCGGAAGAGGTGCCCAAGGTTACGATGACCAAGGCTTGCGTCTCCCCGCGTGTGAACAAAGCGCTCCCATGCGTGCGAGGAAGCACGTTGATTTCTGCGGATATGGGGCGTACTTCATCGAACGCGCGGTCGCCGATACGTTTCCCTTGTTCGAGTATCATGCGGCGAATATATTCGCCTTTAATGTCATCGAAGTAGCTGTAGACCAGGCCTTTCTTGGCGTCTTTTTCCTCACCCAGGGATTCCAGAATCTCCGCGTGGATGGCGTCCATTGCGCCGTAACGTTCCAGTTTGGCGTGGATTCCCAAGGCTTGCTCGATTTTCGGGCCGAACTGGGAACGAATGTGGTTGATAAGCTCCGTGTCCTTTACGGGATCTTTGACTTCCCGCTTGGGCTTTCCGGCGGCTTCCCTAAGTTTTTCCTGGGCCTCGACGATTTTGAGGATCTCTTCGTAGGCCTTGAAGATCGCATCGAGCACGTCATCCTCAGAGGCTTTTTCCGCGCCGCCCTCCACCATGACGATTCCTTTTCTGGAACCAACGACGATGAGGTTCAGGTCGGAGTGCGTATCCTCGAGGGGCGTAGGATTCACAATAATAGCGCCGTCCACTCTTCCAATCTTCACGGCTCCGATGGGGCCGTTGAAGGGGATTTCCGAGATATGAAGCGCAGCGGATGCGCCGTTGATCGCCATCATATCGGGATCGTGCTCACCATCCGATGAAAGCACCGTGGCGATGATTTGGGTCTCGGCTTTAAAGCCGGCGGGAAATAGGGGACGAATGGGACGATCAATGAACCTCGCCGTGAGGATTTCCTTTTCCGTGGGTCGGCCTTCTCGTTTGAAGAAGCCTCCGGGGATCTTTCCTGCGGCGTACGTCATTTCCAGGTAATCAACGGTAAGGGGAAAGAAATCGATGCCTTCTCTGCCTGAGCGCTCAGCGACTGCGGTCACGAGAACCAAGGTCTCACCCGAAGAGACCAAAACCGCCCCAGAAGCCTGTTTGGCAAGGCGGCCCGTCTCAAACGTGATTTCCTTTCCTGCAACATTACAGCTCGTCTTTTGAACCATAATTTCAAAAATCCTTTTTCTAGACCCCTACTTATCCGGGTCTCTTCAGGGTGATCATGAGCCTATCTGCGTATGCCCAGTTCAGTAATGATACTCTTATACCTATCAACACTCTTGGATTTTAGATAATCCAGCAATCTTCTCCGTTGACCAACCAGTTTGAGCAGCCCGCGTCTGGAATGATGATCCTTCTTATGGGTTTTAAAATGCTCGGTCAAATATGTGATACGTCCACTGAGAAGCGCTATTTGAACCTCAGGTGATCCTGTGTCTGTTTCGTGTTTACGGTGCTTTTCGATGATTCCTTGTTTCTGGTCGGTGAGGAATGCCAAGTTCCTATATCCTCCTGCGGCATTTTATTTTCGGCTCGCGCAGCCCAATTGAATACAATTATCACACGCTTTTGCCGAAGTAAACAACAGGTGTGCATTTTTCCTGGGATGCGTAACGGGCGCCTCTCATACCAATACATAATCAGAGAAGTGATTGCGGGGAACCTTCTTGAAAGAAGTATTCTCCCCAAACCCCTGTCCAAAAATTTTTGCAACCGCCGAAAGCGGCTTTGCTCAAGGATAAAATGCCGCTTTCGGCGATTATCATAAACTCCTTAGAAGAGGTCGGAAAAACCTGCTTTGCAAAAAAAGGTCCTCCGGTATCACTTTTTTGAAAGCACATCGGTATCAGAAACTACCCACTTGAATCCTAAAAGGTGTACGTTTTCCGGTGAACAGTTACTACACAAAATGACCTTTCACCGGTGGCCATGCAACAGCTTAGCATCCCGGCGGCTTGGCCTGGAAGGGAGATATACCCTCACCACTCGTTGAGCATAGAGGCGCGCTGCATCGCTTGACTCTTCACGTTCGGTGAATCATCCCGCCGACGTGTGGCGTAGGTGAGTCCAATGAGGTAATCTGAAGTCAGGCCGTAATGGATGTGGCATCGCTTCGGGTTACCGAAGCCGACATCCGGAAGACCCATCAAATAAAAGGCTCTACCGCATGGTCGTACAAAGCCGATTGGAGCAGCCGTTCATGGAATCCCCGACTACGTCAAACCATGACACCTACTTTCAGCGGCGCAATCATTACACGTTCAATGAACCATTATGGATGGAACAAGGAAGACAACCGCACCCTTAACTTAGGAAATGCGGTATCCGCCCGCTTGGGGGGCGCCCAAACACACGGGATAAGGAAGGCGTCGTTCTCTTATTTAAAGTATCTCAAAGGGTGTCAGCTCTGTCAACCCAAAAAAGTTTTTTCCCATATAGAGCCACTCGGAGAGGTATTAGGCGACAATTTTCGAGGTCGGCGCCTTTGACTGTTCTGAACTTTTGTCAAGTAAGAGAGGAGCCTCAAGCGTGAAACTACACGATGTGAGCGTTACAATTTCCGATGATCTCATTACCTACCCAGGTGATCCGACCATTCATCTCGCACGGGCGGAATCCATCTCCAAAGGCGATGACGCCAATGTGAGCGAGCTGCGGCTCGGAGTGCACACCGGCACGCATGTGGATGCCCCGGTCCACTTCATCCCAGGCGCCGAGGGCATAGACAAATTGGATCTGAGGCGGCTGGTGGGGCCGGTCCTCGTAGTGGACGCCAGGGGTCATAAGGAGCTGTCCGCCGCGGTGTTGCGGGATCTTGACATCCCGGAGGGCGCCCGAAGAATACTCTTCCGCACGGATAACTCGGCTCTTTGGAAGACAGGCACGTTCGAGCCGGAGTATACCGCGGTCACCGAGGACGGCGCCCAATGGCTGGTGGAGAGAAATGTGGAGCTTGTGGGAATAGACTATCTCTCCATCGGGCCGTTCAAGGAAGGCGGACCCACTCACAGGGAGCTGCTGAAAGCTAAAGTGGCCATCGTCGAGGGCCTGAACCTGAGCGACATCGCAGCCGGCCGCTACACGCTTGCATGTTTGCCGATCAAGCTCAAGGGTAGCGACGGCGCGCCGGCAAGGTGCATCCTCATTGAGGATATGGATTGGACTACATAGACGAGTGTTATACCGATGTTTAATCAAAGAAGGAACATCAGGGAGAACCTCTTTTGCAACAAAAGCTCCGCCGTCTTACTTTTGTGAAAGCACCTCGGTATTCGAAAGTGGTAAACGGAAGCGGGAGTAATTGCCTCTAGTTTTCCATGTTGGCGCTTGCAAGGAGACACCACTCGCAATTACTAACGTTTTGGCTCAAGAGGGAGATAAGTGTCTCCGACGGTTCACCGGTGCAAATCGCCACAAACCCGGTGAACCGCTATTATTGATAAGGAGAAGATCGTATGACACGTGAAGCGGACAGACAATTGGGAATCGTTGGGCTCGGTAAGATGGGCGCAAATTTGGCGCTCCAATGCGTGGACAAAGGCATACCCGTAATCGGCACGGCCCTGCACAAAAAGCCGGAGCTGGAGAAACAGGGCGTTGAAACTACAGGTGACTACGACGAATTCACTGCGGCGCTAAGGTCACCTCGGGTGGTTTATTTGTCGCTGCCGGCCGGCTCCACCATTGATAATGTGCTGGGTAAGCTGCTGCCCCGCTTCTCCCAAGGCGACGTTATCATGGACGGAGGCAATTCTTTTTTCCGTGACTCCATGCGCCGAGAGAAAGAGGTGGCGCAGAACGGAATCTATTACCTGGACACCGGGACAAGCGGCGGTCTGGACGGCGCGCGTAACGGCGCTTGCTTTATGGTGGGCGGACCAGAAGAAGGCGTGAAGATTGTCGAACCGCTGCTCAAGAAGCTCGCCGTGCCTGGTGGATTCGTCTACACCGGCGCTCCGGGGAGCGGCCATTTCGTCAAGCTTGTGCATAACGGCATCGAGTTCGGCATGTTGCAGGCCATCGGCGAAGGCATGTCGCTCCTGACCGGCGGGGACTTCAAGCTGGACCTTGCCGCGGTCTTCGAGAATTGGCGGCACGGGTCGATTGTTCGAGGTTTGCTCGTGGACCTCATGGCCGAGGGCCTGAAGAAGGACACATTCGAGGACATCCAGCCCTACATCGAGGACACCGGCGAAGTCAACTGGCTGGTTATGGAAGCCGTCAAGAAGGAAATCCCCATCCCGGTGATTTCGCAGTCGGTTATGGAGCTGTTCGCCTCACGCGGGGCAGGCAAGGACACGTACCGAGCCATTGCCCTCATGCGCCACGGTTTCGGCGGCCACCCCTTCGGCCCGGACGAGTATATCCAAAACGAGCGTAAGACCAGCAGGATATTCAAGTTGTAACACCAATGCGCAATCAAAAGAGTAACAATGGGGAGAACCTTCGCGCTGGAAGGCTTCTCCCTGAGCCTCTCTCCAAAAACTTTTGCAGTTGCCTAAACCGGATTTTCTCATGTAGAAATAGCCGCTTTAGGCGATTGTCACAATTTTTAGAAAGAGGTCGAAAAACCCTTATTCGCAAAAAGCTCGACCGACATTATGTTTTTGAAAGCACATCGGTAGAACACTTTATCCTGTGGCTGAAACAAGCATTTCACGTAGAAGATACTTTGCTTCCGCAAAGATGGCAGTTCCCTTGAAGGAGATGAGCGCAAGCCGCCTTGCAAATGGGGTTCTCCGATCTTCGCTCTTTTAACTGCGAATCACGTTCACACGAGATCGTTCAGGTTAAAGGCGTTGGGTGTGATCTCGATCACGGGAGGATTTCCCCGACGCACAATTACCACGTCGAAGCGCGCCGGCCGAAGGTCCAATTCATGTTCTCGGAACCAGTATTCCGCTGTACGGGCTATTTTTCGTTGTTTGTGGCGGTCAATAGAGTAGATGGGATCGATCTTGGCCCGGAGGGTCCCGGACCGCACTTCGATGAAAACAATTTCCTCCCCATGAGATGCGATGATGTCGATCTCCCCGAATCTACACCTGAAGTTGGTGAACTCGATGATGTAACCCTGCTCCTCGAGCACTCTTGCCGCAAGGGCTTCGGCGAGACGCCCTTTTCTGGTTGTGGGGGAAGTGTTGGTCATAGTGCATTAAAATCATAGAGAGTTAAGCATTTGTCAAGACAATTTACAGGGAAACGGAAGGGCTGAGGCTCTGAAACATGTCACACGAGTCGTCACTCGTGGCGCTTATCAACTCAAGTCGAGCGTCTGAGAACAAGGACTCTGTCTGATCTTGCAGTCGCTTCGCAGCAAGACACCAGTACTTATCGTCCACTTCCAATCCAATGCTGTTGCGACCGGCTTTGATCGCCGCCACCATAGTAGTGCCCGTACCGCTGAACGGATCAAGAACCGTATCTCTCTGAAACGAAAACATACGAATTAGCCGATACGCAAGTTCAAGTGGATAGGGCGCCGGGTGATTCTTTGTGGATGCGCCGGGAATTGTCCAGATTTGCCGGAACCATTCACCGTATTCTTCTTTTGCGATCTTACTGAGATCGCGTTGCTCGTTTGTGGGCTTGCGATAGCCTCCGGGTTTTCGCTGCATCAAGATAAACTCGATATCATTTTTTATTATTGCGTTCGGTTCATAGGGTTTGCCGAGAAAACCGGCGCCGCGGGATATTTCGTAGTTTGCGTTGGCGATCTTATGCCAAATAATGGGGTTCAGATTGTCAAAGCCGATCTTTCGGCATGCGACCATGATTTCTGCATGGAGCGGCACAACCACATGTCTGCCGTGTTTTCGGCGCAACAGGCATACATCGCCGACGACGCATACCAGACGTCCCCCCGGCGTCAGAACTCGATAAATCTCTTTCCACACTTTATTTAGCTCGAATAGAAATTTTTCAAAATCTTCCACATTTCCTAATTGGCCTTCTCGGTCGTTGTATTTTTTTAGATTCCAATAAGGAGGTGAGGTTACAACAAGGTGTACGGATTCATCCTCCAGAAACTGCATATTGCGAGCATCCGCCCTATATAACTTGTGAACGGTGGAGTTGCCAGACTGTTCCAGCTGCGACATTAGTTTCTCTCCGTATTCCCATAAGCCGCAACGTGAGCGGATAAGGATCTTGATAGAAGCTCTGTGGTGAGATCGTTCGCGGGTTCGGAAAAGTCGCCGGTGAGTCCTTTTAGCTTGTCCGACATCAGAAAGGCTGCGGCGTCATAATATCGCTCTCTCACGAGTTTGCGACAGAATAGCTCGTACCGTTTGAAGTAGGATGTCCCGACAAACTCGGGTAACACGTTGAAATGGGGTTCTTTCACCGAAACCACGGAACGAGATCCGTCACAATCTTCAAGTAAGAAAACATACCCCAGCCAGGGTTTAACGGTAGTATTGAAGGCTCCTTCCCGAAAAGCAGTCCAGAGGCAAACTGCGCTCCCAAGGGCCTCCTCTGTGCGATTGTTAAAGGTATTTCCGAACGAGGGTCCCACCTGCGACTTGGCCTCCAACGCGGCAATAAGCTCCTCATCCTTTACAACCAATAAATCCCATGCCTTGGTAGGACGGTAGAAGCCGGGTAGCTGCACATGGGACTTTTGCACAAAGATCTCGGAATCGGATATTCCACCTTCCTTGATAAGCTCCACAAACATGTTTATGAAGCCGTCCATTTGTTTTCCGCCGGTAACCTGACCTCGAATACCTTGGTCACGAGCATCCGACTCAATCTGTTTATCCGCCTGAATATTCCGAGTCGCTCAGAAATACGATACAGCTTTCCTGATACGGCGCTCTAACTGTAGAAGCATTTTAGTTACCGTGGTCCTACTTATGGTTGTGAGCTTGGGCGTCGATTACGTCATCACACCATCGCGGCGCTTCATTACCAGATAACACATTACACGAAACAAGACGTAATCAAAGGTAAACTGAGTCGCAACTTTTGGGGCATCGTGAATTATCCGCCGAAAATGCAAGACAATATTCGTGCCGGTAGAGTGATAAATGCGGAAGATTGAGGGGCGCCTCACTTGATAGTAAGACGCTCCTGATGAATGTAGCCCCTGCTCCTTCTAGTGGGCGACGCCGGCGGTCAGCATCTTCTCGTGCCAACGCTTTGCCTGGAGGCTGAAGGCCTCGAGGCGAGCTTCGATGATCTGAGGGAAGGCGTTCCCATCCGTTTCTATGGCGAGGAAGGGCAGGTTTTGCTTCTTACTGAGGATCGGCGCGAACTTCGCCGAGTCACCGTTCCTTGTCTGAAGGAGAGCGAGTTTCTCCGTTGTGGTGAATTTCTCGTTGAGGATGGATTCCGCAACCCTGGTGGGCATACACCCAAACGGACCTATGGAGATAATCCCGCACGCTGGATGAAGGATCTCGTGGAGGGCCGCGCCGACGGTGAGTATAGCCTCACCCGTCAACTTCGGGGACACGAACTTCTTGCCGGCCTGCACCAGATCGTCCACGTTCAGTTCCTCGTAAAAAAACAATCCCGATGGAGCGAGCAGCTTGCGGATCTTGCCGTCAAAATGCCGTTTCACGAAGAGGCGAATCCAGAAGGGGATTCCCGGCTTCTCGCCCTCGATTTCATGTTTGATGAGCCAATCGACGTACTTGACCCACTCACTGGTTTGGGATGTGCGCACCACAAATCCACGATCCGCCATCTTTTCCACGAGCGATTGCAGCGAGATGGGGTCATTGCGCACATAAATCTCGCCAATGAGCGAAATCTTGGGGAACTCGGCGTACGGCGCCTTGAGGGGGATCTGCGCCAAGGTGGTGGCGGCGGATCTCAGCGTGGTCTTGATTGTCCCCCAGGAAAGATGCACCACGTCCACAATGGAATGCCAGACCTCGAAGAAGGTCTTCATGGCGGATTCACGGTCCCGAGCCGCGGCCAAGAGGGTGGACCAAATCTCGTACATGACATCGCCCATGACGATGGCCCGCCACGCGGAAACGGTGAATCGGTCGCCCAAACCGCCGTACCCGTTGGATGCGTTCAGGGTAAGCACCGCGGCGTTGGGGATCTTGTGTCGCTCAATGAGCCGCCTGGAAAACACATTGTACTGGCCGAATCGGCACGGTCCACCGGCCCCAGGCATGAAGTAGGCGGTCACTTCGTCTTCGGGGCGGTCCTCGCGAAAATACTTCAGCATGGAGCCCACCGTGGTCTGAAGCGGCAGGCACTCCTTGCAACTTGAGGCTCCTCTCCCCAGCTTGAGGACTTCTTCATCGGCAGGGGGCAAACCGTAGCAGTTGATCCCGACCTTCTGGAAGGCCTTCACCACGGCTTCATGGGCGAAACGACCCATTGCGGGCATAATTACCCGAACACGCGGGTCGTTGAGGGGAAGCTTCTCACCATCGGATGTCCTGATGTAGGCTTTGCCTCGCTCGCTGATTACGCGAGCTGCTTGGAAACTCCGTTTGGCTTCGGTGATCACCTTGCGGGATTCCAGCTCACGGTAGAAATTCACGATGTCCAGAAACGCCTCGATCCTCGTCTCGAGGCCGGCGTCGGCGGTGTGGCTGTCAAGCTCCAGGGTTAGGGACGGCTTGCGACCCATTTCCTCCCTGAAGTATCCCACCACAAAGGAGTCCGGGCCGCACGAAAAGTTGCTGATAAAGACCCCGAACAACCTGGGGTGATTCTTCACGAAGCGTGAGGCCTTGAGAATCATCCGCCCCATGGACCAGTACATGGTCTCTGCGTCGTCCAGGGTTTGGCTTTCGTGAGGGAGCATGTCAAAAGGGATTATCCTGATACCCCTTGAGGCGAACTTCGCAGGGATGCTCTTGTGGGCCTCAGCGGCGAATGCGTTGTACGGCCTGCCGAACAGGACCACACCGAGGGCCGAGGGATCCGCGTCGAGCTCCTTCAAAATTTCGACGCCCTTTGCTTGAAAATCGGCCTTGAAGGCGTTTTGGGCCTTGACGCCGGCCGCAAAGGCCCGTTCTGCGTCGTCGCGGGAACGGCCCAGCTCCTGGGCGACCTCGATAAAGGCTCCCTTGGCCTGCTCCAGGCCTCGACTCATATCCACGAACGGGTTTAAGACTTTGGCCGCAGTCGTATCGAAGGTGCTCCTGAGATAAAAGGACTCACCTTGCACAAATACGCATGTGCATGTATTGGGGTTCTCGGAATCCGTGGGAACCCCGCGAATGTGCGGCATGAAGAGAATGTCGGGCTTTTTTGCCAGGAGATCCGCAATCATGCCGTGGGCCACTTCCACGGGGAAACAGAATGCGGCGTTTTGCTGATCCACTCCCGCGGGATCGGACTTATCGGATAAGACCACGTCGTACCCTAAGTCCTTGAAGAAGCCGTTGAAGAGCGGGAAATAGGTGTTCACAAGAAACGAGCGATTGATTCCGACTACGGGCTTGCCGGCGTCGGGCTGCGGCGGCGCATAGTCGCGGAACGCGAGCTTCTGCCGGTAATCCACCATATCCAGTCCGGTCTTGTCGAATTCGACATTGCGCACCAGATTGACATAGCGATTGCAGGCTCCGCCGAAGGGATACGTGGTTCCTTCGATCTCGATGCGGGCTACTTCACAGCGGCGATCACACTTTTCTTTGCCGCCGCCGCATGTGAAGGACTTTTTGTGGATTACCTCACGGGCGGCCAAGCGGTTGAGATCGAAGGGCTGCTCCTTGAGGAGCCCCACTTCCAGGCGACGCTGTACCTCGAGGGCGACGCCGAAGGCTCCCATGAGTCCGGGCTCGGGCGGCACCACGATCTCTTTGCCGGTGAGGGCCGCCATTGCCGCGGGGATGGCTTCATTATAGCAAACCCCGCCCTGCATGAAGACCTTCTTGCCTACGGGCCGATTGCCCTTCACTCGATTCGAGTAATTCATGCAAATTGAGTAGACCAAACCCGCCACGATGTCATTGACGGGGATGCCTTCTTGGGCTGCGTTCTTAATATCCGAACCGATAAAGGCTGCACATTGATCGTTGAAGTTCGGAGGATTCTCCCCTGTGTAGGCTACTCTGCCGATGTCGGTCACCTGGAGGCCGAGGCTTTCTTTCGCTGATTCCTCAAGAAACGATCCTGTTCCGGCTGAGCACGCCTCGTTCATAGCGTAGTCGCTGGGCACACCGTTGGTGATGTAGGTGTACTTGGCGTCCTGGCCGCCGATCTCGAATATGGTGTCCACGTCCTTGTCGAAGTGGACCGCGGCTGCCGCGTGAGCGATGATCTCGTTTATAACGCCGTCCGTCATGGCGTGGAGCCCCGCTATTTGCCTACCCGAGCCCGTAACGCCCAGCCCGATAATCTTCACGGGCACGTCAATTTGGCCGGCCAAGCCGGCGTAGACCTGTCTCGAAGCGCCTACGGGGTCGCCGTTGGTACGGAGGTAATCAGCCGCAAGGATGGCCTTGTCACTGAGTCGTAACAGCACACCCTTTGTGGTTGTAGAACCCACATCCAGCCCAAGGATCGTGACGTCGCCGGCTAGGGGTATTCCCCTGGGGCGTTCCTCGAATCGCACGAGGCTCCTGAATTCTTTTAGGGGCTTGAGGTATCCGAAGGCCGAACCTTTACGCTTGAACACGCTGTCCGCGCCGGTGTACGGGATAGTTTCGTGATCGAGCGCCCAAATCGCGGCTCCCATCGCCTCGAAATGGGTGGCGTTTGATGGGATGTAGAGATCCTCGATCTCCTGCGAGAGATAGTGAACCATGGATTCATTTTCGGAAGATCCGCCGATGAGCATAATGGATTTCTTGGGCAGCTTCTTCAGCAGCTCCACGATCTTTCCGGCCATCATCTTGGCGAGGCCGGCCACCACTTCATCTTTCGGGACGCCTTTGTTGAGGGCGTGGGTGCAGTCGCTCTTACAAAAGACCGAGCATCGACCCGAAACTTTGTGCGGTTTGGTGCTCACGCCGAGGTCGTCCACTTCGCCCAGCGTGAGATTCATGCGACCAATTTGCTGAAGGAAGAATTCACCCGTGCCGGATGCGCATTTGTTACCCGTTTGAATGCCCTGAATCTTGCCGTCTTCGTCCAGGTGGTAGACGAGAAAGGTCTCCCCGCCGGCGCTCACCACGACGCGGTATGGGCTATCAGGGGTCAAGGTTTGGGCCACGGCGATTTCCAGGGCCTCGGGTTCGGGAATGGTGGTAAGTTCGACGAAGTTTATGAACTTGCGACCCGTTACGGCGAGGGGAATCGTCCGGGCCTGCGGCATATCCTTTAATATATCGAGGAGTACCTTGCGGGGATTGCCTTCGTGGGTAATCGACTCGGTTTTCAAAACGGCGATGTTTTTTTCATCTCGCCTTAGATGGACATAACTGACGGTGGAGGCTCCCAAACACAGACCCAGGGCTTCCATTACAATATCTCCCTTGAACGATAAGAATGTCACCACAGATGAACGAATTTGTTCATCGGCGCCGGACGACTGGTTGGAAATCACCCTCGCCGGCTTAGATAGGGAGATGATTCTCCCAGTATGTACCCGCTCGGGGCTTGAACTCCGTGCCGGTGATACCAATGCCTCATCAAATAAGGAATAGCGGGGAGAACCTTCTTGAAAGAAAGGATGAGTCCCAAAACCCTATCAAAGAACTTTTGCAATTTCCGGAACCGGCTTTTCTCAAGATAGAACGCCGCTTTCCGCGATTATCACAAAGCGCTTAGAAAGTGGTTGGGAAAACCTGCTTTACAAAAAGAACTCCGCCGATCTTACTTTTGCGAAAGCGCATCGGTATGAGATATTTCTATTGAAGCGTGTAAGGGGCGCTATAGAGGGCTATCAATAGATAAACCATATCGCCCCGGAAACAAGAGCCGAACCGAATTTCCTCGCGTGAAAATCGGCGCCGTTTCGAACAAACCTCGGCGCAGCGACTCGTTTGTGCTTGCGGTCGGCGCATTTCACCGACATAGTATTACAGTAAGTCACTGTGAATTGTAAAGACGCCTGGATTCCTGGGGTTTTCACGCGATTCTGCGCGGTTCACCGGGCGTACGGCTCCTATTTAACAATTTCCGCGCAGTGCACGGTTACTTCACGAACTCTTTTTCACCTTGGAGACTATGACGCCGCATGCGGGGCACTCATCATACTCCTTGTCTTGGGGTTTCCCGCACGAAGGACATTTCCACACCGCGGTCGCAAGGCGCTCCTCGTAGAGTTTTCGGGCCTTGAACTCGGGTATGTTTACACCGCACACGGGACATTCGTCGAATTCCGCAGTCTGGGACGCCCCGCATGCGACGCATCGGCTCGGGACGTGTGAATTGGCCCGGCCAAGACCTGTCATGGCATCCATCCCCAATCGTCGAATGACATGCAATAAATCAACGGACTGTTCCTCTCCAAAGGCCCTGCGTTCCACGTCGTATTGGGTAATCAAGTCGGCGGCGACCAACTGGTTGATAAGATCCTGCAATCCCTTTGCGGATAGCTTGTATTTTTCCATCATCTCGGAGTCGTTCAAACCGGCGAGTATGTCTCTAATAGCGTCAACCGCCCTGATAACCCTTTCTCCTGAAGTGGATTGCGTTTCCGAGGTGTTTCGGGACAGCCCTTCACGACCCGACGGCAGTCCTTGCGCGAGGCCGACGCACGCCGAACGATCAGGGCAACGATTCGCCAGATCCGACTCCGTCAAGGCTCCCGCTCTTACCAGCTTGGAGAAGAGGCTTTGGAGTCCCTTGAGAGAGAGGTTATACTTCGCCGTAAGTTCCGCGTCGGTTTTCCCGGCTCTTATGAGATCAAGCGCCTCTTGGGCGTCTATTATCGGTTTAGGCATGGGCCTCTCCAGTGGGTTTGCGGTTTACAGAGTCGGACGCCGAACGTTCTCCCGTGTGAGCGCCGGCTGAGGGGACTGGGCTCACGACAAAGCTTGTCCAAATAGTTCACGTACGTGAAATCCTGAATTCGCCGGCGACGTGTTCTCGAACTAAGCAACTATATCACAGCCACCGGAGGAAGAAATCTACGGAGAATAAGCGCCGAGTTCAATACGAAAGCTCCTGCGCTCAGGCGGCGCCCCTACGAAAAGGGCCGTCCACTTAAGCCCGACGCATTCGGCGCTCAACTCTCAATAATCACTACAAACAAAAATAATACTGCACTACAAATTGTGAAGAGAAAGTCCATACGCTCAAAGCGTTTCTTGACAAAACCGGCTTCCGTGCGGTAAATTTTTGTCGTCACACAATCAAAACAAGCAGAAAAGGCCTGAATATGGAACAACGGGATCTGGATCTTATCGAGAAATGGAAAGCGCAGGATACTGATCTCAACAGGCTTTGGCAGGAACACCTCGAATACGAGGAGCAACTGGAAGCCTTTAACAAGCGAGTGTATCTCACCCCTACGGAAGACATGGAACGCAAGACTATTCAGAAAAAAAAGCTCAAGGGGCGAGATCAGATTGAGCGGATTCTCAGCAAATTACGGCAGCAAGGCTAAGGCTCGGGGTCCGACCAGGCCGGTGGAAAAGTAGTGAAAGAATCAGGAGCTATGATTTTGCTCAAGTCCCTGAAGGACGAGGGCGTTGAGGCGATATTCGGCTATCCCGGCGGCGCGGTAATCGACATCTTCGATTGCCTCCAGCGCCATTTTTCGGATACCTTCACGTTTATACTTGTACGCCACGAGCAGGCGGCGGTTCACGCGGCGGACGGGTACGCCCGAGCTACCGGTAAGCCCGGAGTATGCCTCGTGACATCGGGACCGGGCGGCACAAACACGGTCACCGGCCTTGCCACGGCGTACATGGATTCCATCCCCGTTCTCGTGTTCACGGGACAAGTGCCTAGGCCCCTCATCGGGAACGACGCCTTCCAAGAAGCGGATATTGTCGGCATCACGAGACCGTGCACGAAGCACAACTATCTGGTCACCAAGGTCGAAGAGTTGGCCCAAACCGTGAAAGAGGCGTTCTTTATCGCATCCACGGGTCGACCGGGGCCTGTTTTGGTGGACCTCCCCAAAGATGTCGTGCAGAGCAAGACGGAGTATTTTTATCCTGAAACGGTGGAACTCGTCACGTATAAGCCCACGCTCATGCCGTATATTCCGTCCATCAAGCGCGCTGCGGAACTTATTGCGGAATCCGAACGCCCCGTCATCTACGCCGGCGGCGGAGTCATCACCGCGGGTGCAAACCAAGAACTAACTGCGCTGGCGGAAATGCTCGGCGCTCCCGTCACAATGACCCTCATGGGGCTGGGCTGCTTTCCCGGCACGCATCCGCTCTCGTTGGGTATGCTGGGTATGCACGGCACCTATCGCGCCAATATGTCCGTCAACAACTCCGATCTGCTCTTAGCCGTGGGCGCTCGTTTTGATGACCGTGTCACAGGCCGGGTAGAGGATTTCGCCCCAGGCGCGAAGATCATCCACATCGACATAGACCCTACATCTATTCAGAAGAATATCCGCGTGGACGTGCCCATTGTAGGGGACGCCCGCAAAAGCCTTGTCAAGCTCATCGAGGCATTGAAAAAACGCGGTTTTCCAAAAGACTACAAAGAAAAGCTGAAGGCGTGGCATTCTCAGATCAATGCGTGGAGAAACGTGCAGCGCCTGAAATTCGATCGCTCTTCGGAGATCATTAAGCCGCAGTACGTCGTGGAAAAGCTCTATGAACTCACCGCCGGCGAAGCGATCATCAGCACCGAGGTGGGTCAGAATCAGATGTGGGCGGCTCAATACTACCTGTTCGACAAGCCGCGCACGTTCTTGTCTTCGGGCGGATTGGGGACCATGGGCTATGGTTTCCCGGCGGCCATCGGAGCGCAGGTAGCCTTTCCCGACCGCACCGTCATAGATGTGGCGGGCGACGGCTCCATTCAAATGAATATCCAGGAACTCGCCACGGTAGCCCACTACAAACTGCCCGTGAAAATCGCCATACTGAACAACGGGTATTTGGGTATGGTGAGACAATGGCAAGAGCGCTTCTACGATAACGTGTACGCTCATACGGATATCATGACCGCGCCGGACTTCGTGAAGCTGGCGGAAGCCTACGGCGCCCTGGGCTTGCGAGCGGAAAGGACATCTGAAGTGGAACCCGTTATCCGTCAGGCGCTGGAACACAACGGGGCCGTTATCATGGATTTCAAGGTGGACCGTGAGGAAGGCGTTTATCCTATGGTTCCCGCAGGAGAATCCATAAAAAACATGATACTACTGTGATGGAAGAACAGCGACATGTCATATCAGTGCTCGTGGAGAACAAACCCGGGGTCTTGGCCCGCATATCGGGAATGTTCTCAGGGAGAGCCTTCAACATAAACTCGCTTTCCGTGGCTCCCACGCTGGATCCGGCATATTCACGGATGACCATAATCACGCAAGGCAACGAGCAGATTATGGAACAGATCATCAAGCAGCTCCGGAAGCTTATCAATGTGGTGAAGGTCCAGGATCTCACGGAAGGGGACTATGTGGATCGTGAGCTGGTCCTCATCCGCATGAAGGCCGCGGCCCAGAAACGCGCCGAGATCTTACGCATCACCGATATTTTCCGGGGCAAAGTCGTGGACGTAACCCATGACACCATCACCATCGAAGTTTCGGGAGCGCTGGGGAAAATCGAGGCCATCATCGAACTGCTTGCGCCCATCGGTATAACGGAACTCATCCGCACCGGCACAGTGGCTATGCCCAGAGCCAGAAAGTCCGTCAAGCCCGCCCTGGCCGCGGAATGAAACACAGATCACATTATGAGCTTATCGCACGAGAAGGCTATCCGTTCTTTGTCCCTTTGGGTGTTCTCGCAGTAATCGCTCTCATTGCGGGATACTCCTGGAGCGCGTTTGTCCTTCTGCTTCTCTGCACCGCAGTAGCCCTTTTCTTCAGGAACCCCGAGCGAGTTTCTCCTCTAGGTGATAACCTTATTCTCTCACCGGCCGACGGAACCGTGGTGGAGATCGTCGAGAACGCTGAATCCGCGTACGTGCCGGATGCCCAGTTCACCAGGATCAGCATCTTTATGTCGGTGTTCAATGTGCATGTGAACCGCTGGCCCATATCGGGAATCGTGAAAAAGATCACTCACGTCCGGGGGGCCTTCCTGGACGCCCGCGACCCTAATGCCTCGCTGGCCAATGAACATAACTCCATCGTGCTCGCAGGGGATGAGACCACGATAGAGGTCGTGCAAATAGCCGGCAAGGTGGCCCGACGCATAGCGTGCTGGGTCAGCGAAGGCGACCGAGCCTACCAAGGTGAACGTTTCGGCCTCATCCGGTTCGGTTCCAGGCTGGATGTGTATGTGCCGTCGGCCTTCGAGATCCAGACCAAGATCGGGGAAAAGACCGTAGCCGGCTTGACGGTGTTGGCCATTAAGAAATAGGACGCCCGTTCACCAGGAACCCTGTCGGCAATTCAAGTCACGTATGGGCAAGGACGGTGAAAGATTACGAAACACGACTTGGGGAAAAACCGCCCAGCAGCAAGCGTCTCCGATAACTTGCCGACTCGGGAGCCAAACGGTACAAGCGCCCCTTCTCTCCTCCATCGAAAGCCCCCTCTTGCACCGGTCCTCGGTCTGTGCAAACGCATCCGTTGATGATAGAATAACGCTACCAGTTGATCGTGAGAGTGGCGCTTTAAGCGCTCACGGCGGTTCACCCGCGCTTGTGGTCAAACGCCGACGAACCATTACGAAGGCATAGGGAAAACTATGGCGAAGAAGAGACGGCCTTTTTTTCGAAAACGGCGAGGGCCTGACGGAGAAGAGTACGTACGGCCGCCCCGAAAAAGAATACCTCTTAAAAAGGGAATTTTTATCCTCCCTTCTTTGCTTACTCTCACCAGTATTTTCTTGGCCTTCTACGGCATTATCGCCTCGATTAAACATGAATTCGTATTGGCGGCTGCTCTTATACTCGCCGCGGGTTTTTTCGACGGAATTGACGGCAAGGTCGCTCGGCTGACGAACACGGCCACCCGTTTCGGACTGGAGCTGGATTCTCTGGCGGACGTCATAGCCTTTGGGGTGGCTCCGGCGATCATGATTTACATGTGGGCGCTCATTGACTTGGGCCGCTTAGGTTGGGTAAGCTCATTTCTCTTCGTGGCGTGCGGCGCCCTGCGACTGGCCAGATTCAATGTGCAGACCGGGACAATAGACCCTAAGCGATTCAATGGCTTACCTATTCCCGGAGCGGCTGCCATGATGGCCACCACTGTGCTTTTCTTCTACAAACTTGAACTTGAACCCAGTGATTACAACTTCTGGATCCTGATCCTGAACACCTTTATGGCCTTTGTCATGGTGAGTTCCATCAAGTTTCACGCGTTCAAGGATCTTACTCTCGTCAAGGGGAAGCCGTTCAGTTCGACCGTGGCCTTTGTGTTGCTCCTGGCGCTGCTGGCGCTCAGCCCTTTTGTCGTGCCCTTCTTGATTTGCGCGATATATGTGATTTCCGGCCCCATTTTGACCTTATGGCTCATGAACCAAAGGCGGAACCAACGAGACAAGCCACAGGAGCCCGCAGTGACTCAGACCCCCGTCGGCCAAGAAGAGGTTTCCGAGACGCCGCCGGCATAGACAAACATCCAACATTCCGTAGCCGTTCTACACAAAAGTGGATTGTGGAATAAGAATCCTCAGCCCCGACCCGCTCTTTATGTGCGGAAAGCAGGCTTTGCTGTTTCTCTTCCAGCGCTTGAGTCACCTCTCTCCGCATGGTTTCCGACGAACGGTTACGATTCCTCTTCACCAATTTCATACATTGTGATAGCGAATCGGCTTAAGACGCTCCGTCCGACCGCCTTTTCGGACTCCGGCGCGTCATGACGCCTTATTCTCATCCGGCGGAGAATGCACTATGAGAAAGCTGAGCGCAAAGGACATCGCCCATGACATTCGATCGTATGTCTCGAAAGCCGACCTGATGCAAAAATACAACGTCGGCGAAGCGGAGCTACGTGTCATCTGCAACAAGCTGGTTGAAAACGGGATACTTACACGTCCAGAAATCGCTGAGTTTCTCGGCTTACCTGAGGCCACGGAACGCAAGGAAATCTTTCGGTGCCCTTCGTGCAACATGCCGCAGTTTTGCAAGTTCGATACGTGCCCTCAGTGTGGGGTAATCGTATCCAAGATCAAGGGAAAGGACGAAGAGAAGGCCCGCGTCGCTGAAAGCGGTCTGAGACGTGTGAAAACGCCCGTGGATGCTACCTTCCCCGAGTCCGCGGTGAGCGAAGGCGAAATCGACACCTCGCAGTGGATGCAGTATAAGAAGGAAGAGCCGGTCGTGCAGGAATCTCAGCCGAATTTTCCGCCAAAGAAGGGATATATCAAGATTTCAGCTCAGATCAGCATGGATCTTTTCGATAGATTGAACGCGGTAAATAAGGATATTTCGGACATTGTGACTGAAGCGCTCGAAAAACACTTGCTTGACATCGAAAAAGATGAGATATAATAAAGGTTCCGTGTACGACCATTCATTCAGTCATGCGTGGCGCATCACAAAGCGGTACGGCCCTCAATGAACATCCGTGAATCCCACACGTATCAACCTTTCGTAACCAGCGTTACGCGGGGTCTCCTTCACGCCGAGAACGGTCCGCTCCTTAGGGCGTAAGCGCGCCCAAATAACCTTACTCAGACAACTAAATACCGCCCCTTAAACGCATGAACAATGCGGCGCTCGAACCATCTGCTCCGATTCCGATGTGCATTGCGCCCGGTTCAAACGCATCACATTCCTACACCTATGTATGTACCGGAGGCTGAAATGTCCGAACGAGTTTATATTTTCGACACTACCTTGAGAGACGGTGAACAATCACCCGGCGCGACAATGAACCAGCACGAGAAGCTGCAACTGGCGAGGCAGCTCGAAAAATTGGGCGTTGACATCATTGAGGCGGGTTTTCCCGCTAGTTCGCCGGGGGATGCCGAAAGCGTTTCGCAAATTGCGCGGGAGCTAAAAAAGGCTAGGATTATGGGGTTGGCCCGCACCGTCGCGGAAGACATCGAAACCGCCTGGAGAGCGGTGGAACATGCGGTGAATCCCGGCATTCATACCTTTATCGCCACCAGTGACATTCACTTAAAGTACAAACTGCGCATGTCCCGAGAACAAGTGCTCGAGCGCGCCGGTCAGGCCGTCCGACAGGCCAGAGCGCTCTCGGATTGGGTGGAGTTTTCTTGTGAGGACGCCACACGAAGCGACCCGGACTACTTGTGTCAGGTTGTGCAGGTGGCGGTGAACGAAGGCGCTCGCACCATTAATATCCCCGATACGGTGGGGTACGCGTACCCCGACGAAATAGCGGCGCTCATTACCAAGGTGAAAACGGGAGTGAAAGACATCGACAAATGCATTATTTCCGTGCATTGCCACAATGATTTGGGTTTGGCGGTGGCTAATTCGTTGGCCGGCATTAAGGCGGGCGCGCGCCAAGCGGAGTGCACCATTAACGGCATCGGCGAGCGCGCGGGAAATGCGGCGCTGGAAGAGATCGCCATGTTCATGATGACCCGACGAGAGACGCTGGGCGTCCACACGGAAATCAACACCTCGCAAATCTACCACACAAGCAGGCTGGTAAGCTCTATCACGGGTATGAACGTGCAGCCGAATAAGGCCATCGTCGGAGCGAACGCCTTCGCCCACGAGGCGGGTATTCATCAGGATGGCGTAATCAAGGAGCGCACCACCTACGAAATTATGGACCCCGCATCCATCGGTATCTCGAAATCGAGTCTGGTCTTGGGGAAGCACTCGGGTCGGCATGCCTTCCGTGAACGCGTGAAAAGCTTGGGGTATGATCTCACGGAAGAAGAGAGCAACCGCGCCTTCATACGTTTTAAAAGTTTAGCGGATAACAAGAAGACCGTGTTCGATGAGGACATCGAGGCTATTATCGCTGAAGAAGTGCTGAGGATTGCGGATACCTACAAGCTGTTGTCGCTTACGGTAATGTCCGGATCCGATGTGGCTCCCACCGCTACGGTTCGGATGGAGGTGGAAGGCTCGGAATTCCGAGGCGCAGAGCTGGGAAACGGCCCGGTGGACGCTATTTATAACACTATCTTGAAATTGACCGGTCGCACGCCGTCATTGCTACGTTTCTCGATCAGCGCCATCACCGGCGGGACGGACGCGTTGGGTGAAGCTACCATACGTCTTGAAGAAAACGGCGCCATCGCTACGGGAAAAGGGGCTCATGAAGATATTTTGGTCGCCGCAGCCAAATCTATGGTTAATGCGCTGAATAGATTGGATTATCTCTCAAAGAAACCTACAGCGTCCACTGCGGTTCGCATGTAGCCAAACGTGGAAAGGCGTCCTCGGGCGCCTTTTTGTTTTATAATCGCTTACGTAGATTGCTTCCGGAGCCTCACGAATATAGGATAAGGACACTCATCTCCCTTTCGGATGATCCCTTCGTGCTTGTCGGCGATTGGATGACTCCTGGTGAACGGTAATTTCTCCTTCCAAATTTTTTTTGCGAAAAACCATACTTCTCTATTGTGTTTTACGAAGGGAACTAATAAATTAGCAGTGTTGAGCAAAGAAATGCGCCGATCATAAACTTGACGGTTTGCCATAGGGTAGGATTTTGTGGATAATTCCCTAGACGAACTCGAGAAGTACGGACAGCGCCCACGATTTTGTCCTAAATCCCATGTGAATCGATTCCGGGTAGGGAATCTTAAGTGTTAGCGTGCAATTTGCATGCCTTTGTTCACGTGGATCGGCGTACGTTTATCTTTCCTAATTACTCGCAGTACCGGCAACAATTTGGTTTTTGTTTCGTCAAGGGAACGGTCTTCTTCGTCATGACGCGCGTCTGACACAAGTAGATGATCGCGCGCCACGAGAAACGCCTCCCTCCCATGACGTATCACTCGGGGGAATAAAGAAATTCTCCGTGAACGGACAGCGGTAAAAGTGACCCCAGACCTAGAAAACACAACCAAATCATTGTATTGCGACGGCAAATCCTGTATACTGTCGTTATTCACCCCATCACATCCCGGACTTTGGCGACTCAAATTCGCGAAGTCCGCTCATTTACCCTACTTTCTGCTTGCCCAAACACATCAAGAGAAGGAGTTTACTCATGTCAAACCAAAAATTTGAGGAAAAAGAAAGATTTGACGGCCAAAAGGTCCAAATCCTTATGCCGACCTACGGCCCCAATCCCGAGGAAGACAGCTATCAATGGCGCAAAAACATTTCCGCAGTGAATATCGGTGAAGAAAGCAAACCCGTTCGCCGCTATCTATCCACAGCGGAACGCTATTTCTATACGGATCTGGGGGAATGGTTCGGAAGCGAAAGACGCAAAAATCCTGCCTAAGTTCCATATGGTCTGACCCCGATTTATTGATTCGTTAGAGGAAGGTGCAAAAATGGCTGAAATGCCAAAAGTTAAATACTCCGGAAAAATACGCGAAATTACGATGGGCAAACCAGGGAGTGAAATCACCATCGGAGGTGAAACGGGTTACAGCTTTTATTCTTTTGAAGGCAAAACCCCGAACACCCCGAAGTTGTCGCTCCAGGTGTTGGATATTGAGCCCGAAGAATGGGCGGATGAAGCAAAAGAGCCGTTTAAGGACGTGCTTGGCGACCCCGTTGCATGGGCCAAGAAATGCGTGGACGAATACAAGGCCGACGTAGTGACCTTGTGGCTTCAGGGCACGGACCCGAACGGTAAGGATCTCCCGCCCTCTCACGCTGCGGAAGTCGCCAAGAAGGTGGCGGAAGCGGTCAACGTGCCGGTGATCGTATGGGGCTCGTCCAATGACGAGAAGAACACCGAAGTCCTCAAAGCGGTTGCGGAAGCCTGCTCGGGACTAAACGTTGTTCTGGGTCCCGTCACCGAAGGCAATTACAAGCAAGTGGGCGCAGCGGCAATCGCATATAAGCATCTCGTGGCCGCCAACTCACCAATCGACATCAACCTCGCCAAGCAACTCAACATTCTTCTGGAGAATTTGGGCGTTCCAGCCAACAAAATCCTCATCGATCCCACAACCGCTTCCGCGGGGTATGGTATGGAGTACTGCTACTCCATCATGGAACGTATTCGTCAAGCGGCTCTCACGCAGAACGACGACAAGCTCCAGTATCCCATCATCAACAATATCGCCGAAGAAGTATGGAAGACCAAGGAAGCCAAGCTTGCCACGGCTGATGATCCCTCGTTGGGTGAAGCCGGAACCAGAGCCGTCAATATCGAGGCGGTTACAGCCATGAGCGCTCTGCAAGCGGGTTCGGATCTTCTCATACTGCGACATCCTAAAACACTTGCACACCTCCGCAAATACCTTTCCGATATAATGGTGGACACAGACCTGGCGAGCATGGGCGTGGATATGTCCCTTGTTCAGCAGGCGGAACCCGCCAAAGCGGCGGCGGCCCCGGCGGCTAAAGCCGCAGCGCCTGCGGCCAAACCGGCCGCTCCTGCAGCAGCAAAACCCGCTGCTCCCGTAGCGGCTGCGCCTCCTGCGGCGCCCAAAGCAGAAGTAAAGGAAGAAGCGCCCCCCGCCCCTGCGGAGGCGCCGAAGGTTGAACCGGCCAAACCGGCCCCCGCCGCGGCGGCTAAATCCGCGGACGAAGAAGAGGTAGACCTAATGGGATTGACCAAAGACGAACTACAAGGGCTTAAGGATCTGGCGGGTCTCTTTAATTCCGTCAAGAACCTGGCCTCCGGTCTGGGAAGTATGATTTCCGGACAAGCCCCTGCAGCGGCTCCTGCGGCCAAAGCGGCTGCGCCTGCGGCTCCGCCGAAGAAGAAAGAACTTCCTCCTGCCGACTGGACACAACACACAATCGACCCCGTAACACTCGAGGGTTTGAAGATAGCGGACGCCGAAGGCTATTCCACAGCTTTCCATCGCGCCCGCACCACCAGCGCTTGCCCCATCGGTAAGGGCGGTAGCTGCTGCAAGATCTGTAGCATGGGTCCCTGCCGCGTGCTTCCTCCGAAAAACAAGAATGAAACCCCGGAAGAGCGACGCAAAAGAGTCGGTCTCTGCGGCGCGACCCCTGAAACCATTGCGGCTCGTAACTTCGCTCGTATGGTCGCCGGCGGCGCCGCTGCTCACAGTGATCATGGTCGTCACGTTGCCCATACGTTCCTTCTAGCCGCTGAAGGCAAATTGCCCGATTACCAAATCAAAGACATCCCCAAGCTGATGTCGGTGGCCCTTGATTACGGTATCGCCACGGAAGGTCGCGATGTGAAAGACATCGCTATCGAAGTAGGTCACACTGCTTTGGCCGAATACGGCAAGCAAGAAGGTGAACTCCTCAATATCAAACGCGCTCCTCTCAAGAGACAACAAATCTGGAGAGAGCAAAACGTTATCCCCACCGGTTGTGACCGTCCCGTCGTGGAAGTGCTCCACATGACCCATATGGGCGTGAACCAGGAAATGGAACACATCATCCGTCTGGCTACTAAGGCTGCTATAGCGGACGGCTGGGGCGGCTCGATGATCGCCACGGATCTTTCCGACTGTCTGTACGGCACGCCGGTTCCCATTCTTGGTAAAGTCAACTTGGGCTGCATGAAGGAAGACACCGTTAACATCATCGTTCACGGTCATGAGCCTTCACTCTCCGAGATTATCGTCCAGGCCGTTCAAGATCCCGAGATGATCGCCTACGCACAAAGCAAAGGCGCATCAGGCGGTATCAGCCTCGGCGGTATCTGCTGCACCGCGAACGAAATTCTTATGCGCCACGGCATTCCTATTGCGGGCAACTATCTGCAACAGGAAATGGCCATCATCACAGGCGCTTGTGAATCCATGATCGTTGACGTGCAGTGCATCATGCAAGGTGTTGCGGACTTGGCGAAATGCTTCCATACGCAGATCGTCACCACCAGCCCCATTGCGAAAATGCAGGGCGCATACAAGCACTATGACTTTGATGAAGCGGAAGGCTTGGCCACCGCAAAGGCGATCATTCGCGACGCCATAGACAACTTTCCGAATCGCGATAAGAACAAGGTGTCCATCCCCTCCGAGCAGCAGGACATGGTTGTCGGTTTCAGCCACGAAACCATCAACTACATGCTGGGCGGCATGTTCCGAGCGAGCTATCGCCCATTGAACGACAACATCATCAACGGTCGTATCCGCGGCTTGGCCGGTATCGTGGGTTGCGGTAACGTCCGCGTGAAGCATGATGAGCTTCACGTGACCCTGGCCAAAGAGCTTATCAAGAACGACGTATTGGTGCTCACCACCGGTTGTTCGGCCATCGCGCTCGGTAAAGCCGGACTATTGGCCCCTGAAGCGGCGGCAAAATATGCAGGCCCAGGTTTGGCCGAAGTTTGTGAGACCGTAGGCATCCCCCCTGCCCTCCATATGGGTTCCTGTGTGGATAACACACGAATTCTCCTGGCGGCCACAGCGGTGGTCCGTGACGGCGGACTCGGCGATGACATCTCCGATCTGCCGGCAGTCGGCGTCGCGCCCGAGTGGATGAGTGAAAAAGCCGTTTCCATCGGTCAGTACTTCGTAGCCTCAGGCGTGTATGTCCTCTTTGGCGTGGGCTTCCCCACCATCAATGAAGACGTCTGCACCAACTATCTGTTCAAAGATATCGAGAAGACCTACGGTGGAAAATGGGATTTCGTCGAAAAAGATCCCTATGAAATGGCAAGACGCTGCTTAGCGCAGATTGACGCCAAGAGACAAGCCCTCGGCATCGACAAGGCCAGAGAGCGCGTCCTCATGGATATGGCAATGCGCAGGGAAATCGCATAATTGCATTTCCTTTTCATCACGGGGAGGGGGGTAGCCTCCTCCCCATCGGAACTCCCTACTTTCCTTCAGGAGGAATTCTAAGTGTCCAAGATTATTGCAGCGAATGTTATATCCGGCGCTCACACGGTCTACGAAAAAAGCCGCAAAAAATACGAGAAGGCCGTACAGAAATACGGCAAGAAACAAGAAATCAGCTTCCCCAATACCGGCTACTACTTGCCTGTTATTTACGGAATCCTCGGCTATCCCGTAAAGACCTTGGGCGACGCCGGCGTAGTTCTGGATCGCTCTGAGTCCTTGATTCCACCCATTCCCCGTGAAAAGGCTCACCTTCCTTACTTGGGTCCGGTATTGGACGCCGGTATGGCTACCCTGTTCAACTATGAAATCATAGAGGCCATTCGTTACCTGGAAGACCCCGATTTCTATCTGCCTGCGGAAGATCCCACCGACGACAAACTGTGGCTGGGCGCAGCGGACGACATCATCTTGAGAAAACGCGGCGTGGAATTCGTGGACGGCACGGCCCCGGGTTTCGCAGCCATCGTGGGCTCAGCTCCGACCAAGGAAATCGCGGCGGATATGGCCCTCGAACTTCAGAAGAAGAACCTCTACGTGTTCATGGCCGCGCAGCATAACGGCACCAGCTTCTCGCAGCAGCTCAAGGAAGCGGGTGTGCAGGTCGGCTGGCCTACACGTTTGGTTCCCTTTGGTCCGGACATTTCCTCCGCTATCTTCGCAGTGGGATTTGCCACAAGAGCGGCTCTGAGCTTCGGCGGTATCGAGCCCGGTGATTTCCGCAAAATCCTCATTTACAACAAAGATCGCGTGTTTGCGTTCGTGTTGGCCATGGGCGATGTCAGTGACGAATGGTATGCGGCTGCCGCCGGTTGTATCAACTACGGCTTCCCGACCATCGCGGACACCCCCATTCCTCAGATCCTGCCTACCGGCGTATGTACATACGAGCATGTCGTCTCGAATGTGCCCCATCAAGAAATGGTCGCCCGAGCCATCGAAGTTCGCGGCTTGAAAGTCACCGTTACGGAAGTCCCCGTGCCCGTGGCGTACGGTCCCGCTTTCGAGGGCGAGAGAATCCGCGGCGAAGACATCTACATGGAAGCCGGCGGTGGCAAGACCCAAGCGGTCGAACTCACCATTATGAAGGACATGAACGAGATCGAAGACGGCAACATCGAACTCTTCGGTCCCGATCTAAAAGACCTCGAGCCCGGAACCAGAGTGCCTTTGGGTATCCTCGTGGAAGTCGCCGGCCGTAAGATGCAGTCCGACTTCGAGCCCATCCTCGAGCGCCAAATCCACCACTTGATTAACTACGCTCAGGGCATGATGCACATCGGACAAAGAGACATCGCTTGGTTCCGCATTGGAAAGGGCGCCGTCGAGAAAGGGTTCAGCCTCAAACATTTCGGTTCAATCCTCCATGCCAAGTATCATCAGGACTTCGGTGGCGTTTTAGACAAGGTTGCCGTGAAAATCTTTACGGACAAAGACAAAGTGGCGGATCTGCTTGCTCAAGCCAAAGACAAGTACAAAGTCAGAGACGCCAGAGTTGAAGGTATGACCGATGAAGATGAGTCCATCTTCTACTCCTGCACACTGTGCCAGAGCTTTGCTCCTTCCCATGTGTGCGTGGTCACGCCTGAGCGCACCGGCCTTTGCGGCGCGTATAACTGGCTCGATTGCAAGGCATCCTTTGAGATCAATCCCACAGGCCCCAACCAACCCATCGAAAAGGGCAAGGTTGTGGATGAGCGTTTGGGCCAATGGGAAGGCGTTAACAACTTTGTGCAGCAGGCTTCCCGCGGCAAGGTGCAGAAATACAACGCCTACTCGATTATGGATGATCCTATGACCTCCTGCGGCTGCTTTGAGTGCATCGCAGCGGTGCTCCCCATCGCGAACGGCGTTATGTCGGTAGATCGCGACTACAAAGGCCCCACGCCTTGCGGTATGAAATTCACGACTCTGGCCGGTAGCGCAGGCGGCGGTAATATCACACCGGGCTTTGTGGGTCACAGCAAGCTGTATATCGGCTCCAAAAAATTCGTTGCGGCGGAAGGTGGAATCCTTCGTTTGGTTTGGTTGCCCAAGAACCTAAAAGAAGCTTTGACCGATAAGATCAACAAACTCGGCGAAGAAGCCGGAGTGTCCAACCTGGCGAGCCGAATCGCCGATGAGACCATCGGTGTCACCGAAGACGAGATCATGCCGTTCCTCCAGGAAAAAGAACATCCTGCGGTGACGATGGATTCTATCGTCGGCTAAGCCCTACAAGGGGTGACTAAATTCGCATGCAAGGGGGCCTGCGCGGCTCCCTTCGCTAATTGTAACCGCAACGAACAAAGCACTTCCTTGGGGCGGCCCTCAAGAGGGAGGTTAGAATCGATGGCTCTTAGTGGAATTCAGATTTTTAAACTGATGCCCAAGAAAAACTGCGCAGAGTGTGGTGTCCCCACATGCCTTGCGTTTGCCATGAATTTGGCGGCCGGTAAAGCGGAACTTGACGCGTGTCCGTATGTTTCTCCCGAAGCGAAGGAAAAACTCGCTTCAGCGTCGGCTCCTCCCATTCGCACGGTTCAGATCGGTGTGGGTGACGCTGCGGCCAAGGCCGGCGGTGAGACGGTGCTGTTCCGTCACGAAAAAACCTTTAACAACCCTACACTTCTAGGCGGCCTTATCTCCGCATCGGAAGATGACGCCTCAGTTGACGCCAAGACCAAGGCGTTCAAAGAACTGCGATATGAGCGCGTCGGTCTTACCCTGAAACCCGAAGTCCTTGCAGTCAAAGACACCGGGGACTCCGCTCGTTTCACTCAAATCGCGAAAAAGGCCTCGGACGCAGGCGCAGCCGTTGTTCTCATCAGCGATAAGGTTGACACGCTGAAGGCGGCTCTCGAGCAAATCGGCAAGCACAAGCCCCTGATTTACGCCGCGACCGCCGGCAATCTCGACGATATGTCCTCGCTGGCAAAAGAATATGACTGTCCTTTGGCCGTGAAGGCCGACAAAGTCGGTGAGTTGGCTACCCTTAGCGCAAAGCTCATGGAAAAGGGCCATAAGGACATCGTTCTGGCTCCGGGTTCCAAAAAGACCGCGGACTTACTCCGTGACAACATCATGATCCGCAGATTGGCGCTGGAGTCGCTCTATCGACCCCTCGGCTTCCCGACCATAGTCTTCCCATCGGAAATGGCCGATAATCCCATTGACGAAGTTATTCTAGCGGGCACGTTCATTGCCAAGTACGCGGGCATCGCCATCCTGAGCGATCTGAAAGGCGAGACCATTTTCCCGCTGCTGCTCCAGAGACTCAATATCTTTACCGATCCGCAACGCCCCATGACTACGGAACAGGGCATTTACCCCATCGGAAACCCGAACGAAAACTCGCCCGTTCTTATTACGAGCAATTTCTCGCTCACATACTTCATCGTTTCCGGCGAGGTCGAAGCCAGCCGTGTCCCCGCGTGGTTGCTCGTCCTCAATACCGATGGTCTTTCAGTTCTCACCGCATGGGCGGCGGGTAAGTTTGTTGCGGACCTTATCGCCCCCTTTGTAAAGAAATCCGGTATCGAAGAAAAAACCCAAGTTCGGAAGATCGTTATTCCAGGCGCCGCAGCCATCATCAGCGGTGACTTGGAAGAGGAATTGGCCGGCTGGCAAGTAGCCATCGGACCGCGGGAGGCCGCGCATGTTCCTGCGTATCTCCGTCAAAACTATGCGGCGTAAATAACCGCCCTGAACGAGGGGAAGAGATCAATCTCTTCCCCTTTTTTGTAGCTACGCTAAAGATTAGAGTTTCTATTCTCATAGCGATTGTGCTATTTTTTTTGCATTCAATTCTTCCATAGCGGAAATGGACTCACATTTAGGAGGCGCCGGCATGCTTAAAGTAGTAGCTGAGAACATCAATATAATGTCCAAGGCCACCGGGAACGCAATGCGGGAACGTGACCCAAAGCCCATTCAAGATTACGCCGTTAAGCTTACTGATAAAGGCGCGGATCTTTTGGACCTGAACTTAGGACCCGCTCGTAAAGCCGGAGCGGAAATGATGCAGTGGCTCGTGAAAACCGTACAAGAAGTTACGGATCTGCCGCTTTTTCTCGACACGACCAACAACGAAGCGGTGGAAGCCGGTCTCCAGGTCTATGTGCCCAAGAGTGGACCTGCGGTCATTAACTCGATTATGGCCACCCCTGACCGTATGGCTCTCCAAATGCCGCTCGTGAACAAATACAACTGTGACATGGTCGGCCTCATGTGGGGACCGGACGGCATCCCCAGGGATGAAAACGAGCGTGCGGTGCTGCTGGACAGCATGATGAGCAAAGCGGCCGAATTGGACATTTCGCTCGAGAAGATTTGGTTTGACCCCATCGTGGTACCCGTTTCCAGCCAGCAGCAGGAACTTCAGGGCTGTACAACCTTCATGGAGTGGTTACCCGACCTGGCGCCGGGGTCACAATCCACATGCGGACTGTCCAACGTGTCTAACGGCTCGCCCGACCACCTCCGCGACGTGCTCAACCAGGTGTATCTCATCATACTGAAAAAGGCCGGTCTCACATCCGCTATTATGGACGGCTTTGACGAAGCGATCGTCAAGATAGCGCACGATCAGGAGCCCGAACTCGAAGCCCTTGTGGCGCGCGTCTACGATGGTGAAGACGTGGACACAAGCGGCATGGGCAAGCGAGAGACTGAGTTCGTTAAGACTACCAGACTCCTTATGGGCAAATCCCTGTATTCACACTCCTGGTTGGACCTGTAGTCAGTCCGTTTACGCGTTTTCATGGTGATTGAAAAACCCCTTTCGAGGGGTTTTTTGTTTCGAAGCGACGCCGGTGTGACCGACGTACAGCCTGCGCAATGCCCCTAATATTGAGGAAAACCTGCTTGAAAAGGGGAGATTCTCCCCAAACCCTCTGCAAGTGTGGAAAGGGGCGTTCCGGTGCCCTTCCCCATCTTTCGGGAAGGAGTTACGGAGGCGTACGCTGAGCCGCTCCCTTGCGCCTCCTAATACTAATAGCGGGCCTTTAGCTGTAGATCAGCGTCTGTGGCCCTGAATTGACTTGAGAAGGACGAACCAATCACTCTTACCCCCTTTGAGGAAATCGGCATAGCGACTTCATCCGACAAACTTCTCCCTTGGATTCTCTCGGCGAAACCAAAACATTTGAATGGATCGTCGTGCGAATCTTTGCCAAAAGCGCTATTTGGACGAGACTCCTAAGTATCTGATTATTAATATATAGTGGGACGTCTGCATTGTAAAGCAATAACGACAAAAGCCCTTTAAACCGAAATATAGCTTGCTGGGCTCGTCCTTACTACCATGTTACTTAGACGACATTTTGACCCGTTTATGGTCCGAATAAGGCGCCGTTTGCCGTGGTATTGGTCTATTGACGGTAATACTACGCGCCCGAGCGCGTACGCGGCGTTTAAATACCCGGCATTATGCTTAAAATCGGTTAACTAATAGTACGCGCCCGAGCGCGTACGCGGCGGCTACGGAGGATTTTTCATGGGGATTATCTTTTTGATCATTACTGTGGGCATAATCTATTTGGTTATGATGCAAAATAAAACAACTGGGAGTTCAACAAACACCATAGGGGAAAGTTCCATAGACGTTTTGAAGAAAAGATACGGCAAAGGTGAAATAACAAAAGATGAATTTGATAGAATCAAAAGCGATATCAAAAGGTGAGTCCGGCGCGTATAGGGCTGGAATAAGCGAAGAGAGCTTTGAAAATCCAGCTTTCTTCAACAACGCCTTGCTGAAGTGAACAAGAAGGAACGGTATCACAACGCGGGACCGTTCGTTACCTACATGGATTTGAAGTTCTTTCTTCAACGCTTATTTGAATGTGACGTTGACCTTGTGATAGCCGACGGCGTTACACCGCGACTACGAAAAACCCTACTCGAGGAAACCGGACATGCCGAGGGATTTTAGAGGTAGGAGGGGTTCGGGGAGAAGCCTTCGCTCAGGAAAGCCCTCCCCGATGTGGTCTCTTATACCGGCAACCGGCACGAGGAGCCGATCAGCGACTTAATCCGCCTGCTTACGCAAGAAGGTGGGGATGTCCAGATCCTCTTCGTTATCTAGTGTGTAGTCGTCAACGATACCGATGTTGCGGCCCTTGCGTTCCCTGAGACTTCTCTTGATGAAAGAGGGGGTATTCTCAGTGGCGCATGGGATCACCTTTCTGGTGACCGGTTTTTCCCGAACCTGCTCGTCCGCGACGACGTTCACGACGCCAGCCTGGGACGCATCGAGTTTGGCAGCGCTTTCCGCTCTCCCGAACCCTGTCGCTATGACCGTGACGTTCACGGCGTCGCCCATTTCTTCGTCTATGACTGCGCCGAAGATGATGTTCGCATCCTCGTACGCCTCGTTCTGCACGATGGACACGGCGTCGTTGATCTCCGCCAGGGTCATGTTGGACGACCCGGTGATGTTTATGAGCACGCCCTTGGCGCCGATGATGGCGATGTCTTCCAGAAGCGGGCTATTGATCGCCATACGGGTGGCTTCTTCAACTCGGCCTTCCCCAATGGCCGAACCCGTTCCCATGAGAGCTATCCCTTTCTCCTGCATAATGGTTTTCACGTCGGCGAAGTCCAGGTTGATGAGACCGTTTACCGTCACCAGGTCGGAGATCCCCCGCACGCCCTGCAGCAATACGTCATCCGCTTTACGAAAGGCGTCCAGGAAGGAAATGTCCTTTTTCAAGGACAGCAGCTTCTGATTCGGGATGATAATCAGGGTATCCACTTCCTTGCGAAGGCTTTCGATACCTTCTTCGGCCTGTCGCATACGGCGTTTGCCTTCAAAGAGAAAGGGCTTGGTCACTACCGCTACGGTGAGAGCGCCGACTTCCTGCTTGGCGACGCGAGCCACTATGGGAGCAGCTCCCGTTCCGGTGCCGCCGCCCAGGCCGGCAGTGATGAACACCATGTCCGAGCCTTCGAGGGTGTCACGGATGGTCTCGTAGTCTTCATTCGCCGCAATCCTGCCGACTTCCGGGTCGGCTCCCGCGCCGAGTCCTTTGGTCTGCTGAGCGCCGATATGTAACTTGGTTTCAGCTAGGTTATTGTGAAGGGATTGGGCGTCGGTGTTTGCCGCTATGAACTGAACTCCGCCCAGTCCGGCCCTAATCATGTTGTTTACGGCATTGCCGCCGCCGCCTCCAACTCCGATTACTCTTATAACGGCGTTCATGTCAGAATTCATATCAAAGTCCAGCATAGCCGACGCCTCCATTCAAAGTATACGGCGATGATCGAAATACCCGTTCGGCTCGCCCGCCGATCAATGCGCCGTGTAGAGCAAAGGTAACCTTTCACCCGAGCGCCTCCCAAGGTTGGGATAACGTGGGGTGGTCCGGAGGGGAGATTGTCTCTCCTCCGGCCTTTCCGAGCCCAAAACCCTTTCGAGCCCGGTTAACCGTACAACCGGTGGTTACACCGAGGAGCCGCTAGAACGCCTCGGCGAACCATTGTTTCATGCGTCCTACAACGCGATCCAGCACCCCGTGGGTGGGATCGGCCACGGACATATCCACGCCCTTGTTTCTCGAACCCCAGAGGGCAAGCCCCACGCCGGTGGCGTAAATGGGCGAATTCACCACATCCACGAGTCCGCTTATGCCTATGGGATAGCCCAGACGCACGGGCATGTCAAAGAGTTGCTCCGCAAGCTCGCACATGCCTTCCACGGCGACTGAACCGCCTGTGAGCACCATACCCGAGGCGATGCTGCTCAGCAGGTTATGTTTTTCCAGTTCACGACGCACCAAGCGCAACATCTCTTCGAGACGCGGTTCGGTAATATCCGCCAATGCGCATCGCGATAGTACCCTAGGAGAGCGGCCGCCGACCCCCGGCACGGTGAAGGTTTCATCTTTTGTCACGATGGCGCTCAGGGCGCAACCATACCGTTTCTTGATCTTTTCGGCCTCGACCATGGGTGTGCGCAATCCCACGGCAATATCATTGGTGAGCTGATCGCCGCCCACGGATATGACGGCAGTGTGCTGCACGGCGCCTTCCATGAACACGGCGATGTCCGTCGTGCCGCCGCCTACATCCACGAGACAGACGCCCAGTTCCTTTTCATCCGGGGAGAGCACGGCCTCTGCGGACGCCATTTGCTGCAAAACCAGGTCGTCTACGCGCAAGCCGCTCCTGTGGCAGCACCGCACGATATTCTGAGCGGCCGATACGGCGCCCGTGATGATGTGGACCTTGGCTTCCAGGCGAACACCGGCCATGCCGATTGGTTCTTTTATTCCTTCTTGGTCGTCAACCATAAATTCTTGGGGCAGTATATGTATAACTTCGCGGTCAAGAGGGAGCGCCACGGCGCGAGCGGCGTCCACCACTCGAGCGACCTCGACTGAGGTCACTTCGCGGTTCTTGATCGCTATCACACCATGGGAATTGATGCCTTTGATATGCCCGCCTGAAATACCCGCATACACGCTTTCAACACGCACACCGGCCATGAGTTCGGCGTCTTCCACGGCCTTGCGTATACTCGCCACGGTATGATCGATATTTATGACGACTCCTCTGCGCAAACCTCTGGAAGGGGCGGTCCCGACTCCGATTATGTCCACCATTCCGTCTAAATTCACTTCACCGATGATGGCGCCGATCTTCGTTGTCCCCACATCCAGACCGACGACGGTATGTTCGTTACGTGACATATCTTACCCCTGGAGGCGTGTCTTGCCGGAACGGACAAGGGCACGGTCCTCGAAGTCGAGATTAATGATTCGGGCGTTATTCCATTCTCCCCGTTGTGTCAAGAATCTTTTCAACCGCCCATATCGGTGTAATTTCAAATCAAATTGGTCTTTCCCGAAGACGACCACCCTACCGAAACGCGTTTGCACGGCGAGTCCTTCATCCATATTCAATCTCACTTCCGCAATTCCCGACGGGTCAAGTTCCGTGTCGGTGCGTTCCAGCAAATCGAGCAGAGTGAATCCCATCCTTACCAATTCCTGAACCTCCGCTCCATTTTGCTTTAAATCTTCCGGGTAGATTCCCGTAAAGACGGTGTAATCTACACCGTCTCCAGGAAATAATCGAGTAAAAACTTCTCCCTGTTCGTCTAAATAATAAAGTTTTCCGGCTGCAAGGATTGCCCGAGGGGTTCTTTCGTCAACTTCAATAATCATCTGTCCCGGTAAGCGTCGGTAGACAACAGCCGCACGAACCCAGGGATGCCGCCGCAACTTGTCCGTGACCGCGTTCAAATCCACGGTGAGGAGATTCACCCCGCTGTGTACTTCGGCGGCTTCTATGATTTCGGCGCGGGACAGGCGTCGATTCCCCGTGACTTCAACATGGTGCAAATTAAAGTACGCCGTATGCAGGAAGACGACATAGAGGATCAACGCCCCAAGCACTGCGTCGATAGTCAGGCATATCAAGAGCAATCGCTTGAGAATATGCCGATTCCTCTGCCGAATCTCGGCCGGGTCACGTTCCACGGGTTTACATTCCGTGATCACTGTTCGAGTGTTCACGGTCATCAGGAGCGATCCTCACCGAGGATTTGGATTTCAAGCGCCAGGGAAATCCCGTCCTGTTGTAGTCGCTCACGAATGCGGGTGATTACTGCGAGCACGTCCGTCGCAGTTGCGTCACCCTTATTGATGATGAAGTTCCCGTGGCTTTGGGAGACCTGGGCGCCGCCTACGCCGAAACCCTTCAATCCCGCCTCATCAATGAGTTTTCCTGCAGACAGGCCCGACCTAGGATTCTTAAACACGCATCCTGCGCTGGGCGCATTGTGAGGTTGCGCGGCCTTACGAGCCCTGGCCGCATCCAAGCCCGCTTGGATGGATAAGGCCGGACCTCGCTCGAGACGGAGATCCACGCTGGTGATCATTGATCCCTCGGGAAGAGCAAGGGATCTATATGAGCAATTCAGTTGCGAATGCGTCAGTGTACACTCCGTCCCCGTCGGATCCATGACGCGCGCCTCATGGACGAAATCGCAGAGCGCCACTCTGGCCGAACCGGCGTTCACGGCCACTGAGCCGCCCAAAGAACCGGGAATTCCCCACAATTCCTCGAGGCCCAAGCCGCCCGCCTTGCCTGCCACGCGGATCACGAAAGGTAATGGAGTACCGGCTTGAGCGACAATGCGTATGGTGTTGGATTCCTCGACCACAATGAGACCGTCCAACTCATTGGTGCGGATAACCACGCCCCGGTACCCGCCGTCTCGAAAGAGGATGTTCGAGCCTGCGCCCACGATGAGATGAGGAACTTCCCACTCGGTGAGATAGGCGCGTAACTCACCCAGCGCCACGGGAGAACGGGGCTCCACCAGGACGTCGGCCGGTCCGCCGATCCTGAAGGTGGTGTACCGAGATAAGGGCGCGTCCGTGAGGACCTTGCCCTGAGTCAGTTCCGTAATACGGTCTATGTGACGCTTAGCAGGTGTCACGAACCTCCGCTCTCCTTCAGCTTGAGCTTCTCGATAATTGCGGGGCCGTAATGGGTCACATCGCCGGCGCCCATAGTGATTAACATGTCGCCGGGTTCGAGTTCCGCGGCGACGGTTCGGGCAACTTGGGTTTTGTCTTCCAAGAACCGCACGTTCATGTGGCCGCGACTTTGTATCCCCTGGACCAGATTCTTCGCAGTAACGCCTTCGATGGGTTGTTCGCTCGCAGCGTAGATGTCCAGAACGTAGAGCAGGTCACAGTCATGGAAACAGGTGGTGAATTCGTCATAGAGACACTGAGTCCTGCTGTACCGGTGAGGTTGAAACAGAACCGCAATCCTGGCCGGCGCAATTTGCTTAGCCGCCTCGATAACCGCGCGAATTTCCGCAGGATGGTGACCGTAATCGTCGATCACCGTAACGCCGGCAGCGTGTCCTCGCGTGGTGAAGCGTCTTTGAACTCCTGGGAAGGTGTTCAGGGCCGCGCGAGCGGTCTCGAAATGCACATCAAAGATGTCCGTGACGGCCAGCGCCCCAAGGGCGTTCACAAGATTGTGCGTCCCAGGCATGGGCACACGAATTTCCCCCAGCGGCTCACCGTTCTTGAACACCGAGCAACTCGAGAACCCGTGTTCATACATGGGTTTTCGGCCGTGAAACGTAGCCTGGGGCGAAAAGCCGTAGGTGATGAAGCGTTTAGTGATCTCGGGGATGATCATGCGCACTTCAGGGTCGTCAAGGCAGAGCACGGCGTAGCCGTAGAACGGCAGTTTGTTGATGAACTCCAGGAATGCGCCCCGTATGTCCTGAATGGAGCCGTAGCAATCCATGTGCTCCTGGTCCATGTTGGTGACGAGGGCCACAGTGGGGAACAGCTTGAGAAAAGACCGGTCCGACTCGTCCGCTTCAGCCACAAGGAGGTCCGTCTGTCCGAGCTTCGCGCCGCCGCCCAGGTGGTCCAGCTTTCCGCCGATGAGCACCGTGGGATCAAGCCCCGCTTGAGAGAGAATCCAAGACACAATGGACGTGGTGGTGGTCTTCCCGTGCATACCGGCTACGGCTATGGACGTCTGCATCCGCATGAGTTCCGCCAGCATTTCCGCCCTGGGGATGACCGGGATCAGCTTGTCCCGCGCGGTTTGCAGCTCCGGGTTGTCGCTCCGAATAGCTGAGGAGAACACGACCACGTCCGCTTTCTCCACATGAGAAGCGTCATGGCCGGTCCAGATGACGGCGCCAAGGGATTCCAGGCGTTGTGTGGTGGGTGAGGACTTCATATCGGAGCCGGTGACCCGAAATCCCAGGGCGAGCAGGATTTCCGCAATGCCGCTCATTCCCACGCCGCCAATGCCCACAAAGTGGACATCCTTTACTTTCTTGAATAGGGCGCCGATCACCTGGAACTCCTTTGAAACTGTAGTATTTCTCGGGCAATATCACGTGCGGCTGAGGGTTTTCCCAGCGCTCGGGCGTTTTCAGCCATTGCGATCAAGGCCTCCGCGTCGTCAATGAGGCTGAGGATTTGTTCCATAAGCGCGCCGTGTTTGAGTTGGTTGTCGGGTACGATGCGCACGGCGCCCGCTGCCTCGAGGGTCTTTGCGTTCTTAAACTGATGATCGCCGATGGCGTACGGGTACGGTGAGACGACCGCGGGTTTGCCCAAGGCCGTCAGTTCCGCGAGTGAACTCGCGCCGCTCCTACACACCACGAGATCCGCCCAACGATATGCGGCCGCCATATCCGTGATGAATTCCCGCACGTCCGCGTCTATGCCGATCTTGCGGTATGTGTCCGCCATTTCGGCCGCGACGCCCTTGCCCGTCTGGTGCATTATCTTTACACGGTCTCTCAACGCCACCAGTGCGCCGACGTTTTCCGCCATTGCCTCGTTGACGCTCCGTGCGCCTCTGGAACCCCCGAAGATCAGGAGATGAAACGCCACGTGCGGCTGGGCGGGCCGGACTGTCATGAGGTCTTCTCGTATGGGATTCCCCAGGTATCGCGTCGCGCCGGCCGGGGGTTCAGGTTCCGTGTTGGGCCACGAGGTGAAGATTCGGTCCACAAACCGGCTCAGTATGCGATTGGTGGTCCCCATAACGGAATTTTGCTCCTGAATGCCCGTGGGAACCCGCAACAGGTTCGCCGCAGCCAAAGCTGGTCCTGAAGCGTAGCCACCGACTCCCAGTGCGAAGTCCGGTCGGAAGCGTCGTATGATCTTGCCGGATTGCGCCAGACTCACGGGAAGTTCCTTCATTCCGGCCATGGTGTTGAGCAAGCCCGTCCCACGCAAGCCGCGGACCTTCACAAAGTCGATAGGAAATTCCGTTTTGGGCATGATTTCCGCTTCGAGGCCGTGTCGTGTCCCCACAAAGAGCACACTTGAGTTCGGCGCCTCCCGCATGACTGCTCTCGCTACGGCCAAGGCCGGGAACAGATGCCCACCTGTTCCGCCGCCGGCGATGAGCAATCTCATGGCTTGATCTCCCTGCCGGCAGTTTGGGCCGTCCGTGTAATCGCCATGAGGATACCTATGCCCGCGAGGTTCATCACCAATGATGTGCCGCCCAAGGACACCAGCGGCAGAGGCAATCCCTTTGTCGGCAACATCCCCATGGAAACCGCCATATTCACCATAGCCTGAAGTCCGATGAGCCCGGTAATACCGAAGGCCAAATACCGCTGGAAGGGATCAGCCGCTCGGATGGCCACCGTCAATCCCCGACAGATAAAGAGATAAAACAGTATGATGAGGAGCAACACCCCGAAAAGCCCCAACTCTTCTCCCACCACTGCAAAGATAAAGTCCGTATGGGGTTGGGGCAAATAATAGAGCTTCTGTATGCCCTTGCCCACGCCTACGCCCCATGCGCCGCCGCAGCCGAACGCGACCAAGCTCTGGATGATCTGGAACCCGGAGTTCAGAGGATCGCCCCAGGGATCGAGAAAGGTCTTGAGCCGTGAGAGCCTATATTGGGCGCTGGTGGCCAAGTGAATCACAAATGGGATACACAGGACAAGGCTCCCGAAGAGATGCCGCAGTCTCACCCCTGCGACAAACATCATGAGGAAGCCGACCATGGTAAGTATAACAGCCGTGCCGAAGTCCGGCTGCATGAGGATAAAGAAGACCACCACTCCCATGACGATCACGTGGGGCAAGAAACCCGTGGTAAACGCCCGTACGCCCTCGCCTTTTTTGGCGAGAGAGCCCGCTATGAACATGATCAAGGTATATTTAGTAAACTCCGACGGCTGAAGAAAGAACCCAAACGGCAAACGGATCCACCGGTTCGAGCCGCCCATTTCAACGCCGATACCCGGTATGAAGACAAGGAGGAGGCAAATGAGCCCGGTTGCCATAAGCGGCATACAGGCTCTTCGCCAGACGTCCGGGTTAATGAGCGAGAACACATACATGACGCACAGCCCCGCGGCCATTGCGAAACCCTGCTTCTTCGTGAAATAGAAGCCGTCGCTATATTTGGCTACGGCAATGATATAGCCGGCGGAGGTCACCATCACGATACCGATGGTCAGTATCAGCAGCACAATAGTCAGCATGAGCGGGTCCAGGCCCAAGGCCGTCTTTGCGGGAACGGCTCCGACGTAGGTCTCGGCCCCGGCTTTCGACGCTGTGGGAGCCGTGATGGGGATGTCATCCCCGGCCCGGAACTCTATGTGCGTCGGGATTTTCAAGCGTAGACTCCATTACCGGCGCTCAAGGTGACCGAATATGTGCGGCGTCTACCGCATAGCCTCCGGAACGACGGGCACGTATACACCTCCGTAGTGGGGAATTTACCGGGAAGACGGCCGCAGCACGGGCGTTTTGGTTGGGCGGTGGACAGGACCGAGCACGGCCGGACCCCTATTCTCAATGCGTGGCGTGATCTCATCCAGAGAATACTTTTTGCTTGAAAGCGGCATCCGGAGGGAGTCTTGTTTCGGTGAATCTCCTTGAGCTGTTCGTTCATGTTCCCCTCTCAACGAAGTTTCAATGCGCTGAGCGCCATCAAAGCAAACACAATGGCAATGATCCAAAACCGCACAATCACCTTAGGTTCGGCCCACCCTTGCAGCTCGAAGTGATGGTGAATGGGCGCCATCTTGAACACGCGCCTGCCGGTCATCTTGAAGGAAGCCACTTGCAGGATCACCGACAAGGCCTCTATAACGAAAACACCGCCTGCCAGGACCAACAGGATCTCCTGTTTGGTGATGACGGCGACGGTCCCGAGTAATCCGCCGAGGGACAAGGAACCCACATCTCCCATAAAGATTTCAGCGGGATAGGCGTTGTACCAAAGGAAACCCAGTCCAGCCCCGAGCATGGCGCCCACCACAATGACGAGTTCGCCTGCGCCCGGAACATACGCCACCTGAAGGTAATGGGCTAACTTGAGGTGTCCCGCTATGTAGGCGAACACCAGGTAGGTGGATCCGCAAACCATGACGGGCGCTATGGCCAAGCCGTCGAGACCGTCGGTAAGATTGACCGCATTGGACGCCCCGGCTATGACCAAGGCCACAAACGGGATGTAGAATATCTTCAGATCGGGGTTGATGTTCTTGAAAAACGGCACCGCCAGGGTGGTCTTGAATATGGGATCCCAATAGAGGAGACAGCCCACCAAGGCCCCCACGAGAAACTGAAGAGCCAACTTGTTCTTGCCACTCAGACCCTTGTGGCTCCTTTGGGTGATCTTCAGGTAATCGTCGAGAAAACCCACGGCTCCGTACGCCAAGGTCACGCCCAGGGCCAGCCAGAAGTATATGTTGTCCAGGCGCGCCCAGAGCAAGCACGAGAATGTCAAGGAAAACAGGATGAGAACGCCGCCCATGGTCGGCGTACCGCTCTTGCTCAGGTGACTCTGTGGACCGTCGTCCCTAACCATTTGTCCTATCTGGAATGCCCGGAGGTAATCGATAAGGGGCTTGCCCAGGATGAAACTTATCATGAGCGCCGTCAGTGTAGCCATAATGGCGCGGAACGTGATGTATTTGAATACGTTGAAGAAAATCCACTTGGTTCCCAGCGGATAGAGAAGGTGATATATCACGACCGGTCTCCCTCATGGATTTTATCGGCAAGGACTTCCATCTTCATCGAGCGAGAACCTTTCACTAAAATAGTACGATATTCCTTCAGGATAGGTTGAACAAGGGACCAGGCTTCTTCGTGGTCGGAAACCGCACACACTGCGTCGCCCGCGCCGCCCGCATGCACAAAGCCTTCGGCGAAGGGTGCGCCGAACCCGCCCACAAAAATCGCCTTGGCGATGCCCAAGTGTGCGGCTAGAGCGCCTATGTCACGGTGGAGATCCGCGGCCGACGGCCCCAACTCTTTCATGTCGCCGAGGAGCGCCAGGGCCTCGGACGCCCCATATTGAGCGAGCGTTTCGAGCGCGGCGCTCATGGACTGTGGGTTTGCATTGTAGCAGTCACGGATCAAGCGCCGGCCATCGGCGAGATCCAATACTTCCATGCGCCATTTAGGGGAGGAAAACTCTTCCAGGGCGGACGAAGCTTCTTCTATCGGAACGCCGAGCCGGCACGTAGCTGCCAGGGCTGCCAGGGCGTTGAGTACATTGTGCTTCCCAGGGACCTTGAGATGAATCCGTCGTCGAACGCTCTCGGTGACCAACGTGAAGGAAAACCCCTCGCCGGGTTCGAGATCTTCCGCCCGAAAGTCGCCTTGGGTCAAGCCAAAGGTGACCACGGACAGTACGCGCTCTCCACTGTTCAGCAGCGGCGCGCAATGGGGGTTTTCCGCCGGCGCGATCAGGACGCCGTCGGGCTTGAGACCCGTGGTGATCTTCCATTTCTCCGAAGCCACGGTTTCGACGCAGCCGAGTCCTTCCAAGTGAACGGGACCCACGGTGGTGATCACCGCCACATCAGGGGAAGCCGCTTTGGAAAGCGACTGCATCTCGCCGGGATGGTTAATGCCGGCTTCTACGACCGCGCAATCATGCTCAGGTCCCAGATTCAGGATCGTCATGGGTAACCCGATCATGTTGTTGAAATTTCCTTGTGAAACTAAGGGACGATGCGACCGCCGTAAGACGGCCGCAATCATCTCCTTAACGGTGGTTTTGCCCGAGGAGCCTGTAACCGCGATCAGGGGGGTGGGATATATTGAACGGTGGGCTGATGCAAGGTCAGACAATGCTTGGAGAGTGTCCTCGACCTGGATGAGGACAGTATTGGAGAGATTTTGGTAGATTACCCTGTGTGTATCGCGGTGTATAAGGCAGCCTCGGGCGCCGGCTTCCAGGGCCGGAATCAAAAACTTGTGCCCGTCGAAATCTTCGCCTTTGAGGGCCACGAAGAGGTCGTTGGGGCGTATATCTCGTGAATCGGTGGATATTGCGTCAAAGGACCACGCAGGATTACCCGAGGCGACTACTGCGCCGCACGCCTCAGCGATTTTTCCTGCGATAAACGGTCCGCCCGACGCTCTCATTCCATGCTCCTTCTGAGTTTGGTTTTTTCGTAATGGTTCACAATCGTCATTTCAAACCGGCGGCCCATTTAGGGGACACGGTTACGGTTTTGCCGATGCCTCGCGAATCACTTCGCGGTCGTCAAAGGGGTATCGCACTCCCTCAATTTCCTGATATGTTTCGTGACCTTTCCCGGCCACCAGGAGAATGTCGTTTGCCGCAAGCCGCTCCAAAGCCCATCCGATGGCCTTCCTGCGGTCCGGTATACAGACATAATGGTTTGCCTGCATGTCGTCATCCGTGGAAGGAAGCGGTTTGTATCCGAAATCCTGGACGCCTGCTTCAATCTGCCGAATGATTTCGTGGGGATCTTCGCTCCTGGGATTATCCGAGGTAATCACCACGAAGTCGCTCCCTGCGGCCGCCTGCTTGCCCATAAGGGGGCGTTTGGTCCTGTCCCTGTCTCCACCGCATCCCATGACGTTGATGATCCTTCCCTGCCGGATTGCGGCGAGGGCACTGAGGACGTTCTCCAGGGCGTTGGGTGTGTGGGCGTAATCTACAAAAACTGCGCCTTTAGGGGTTTCGACTCGCTCCAAGCGGCCGGGGGCCTGCCGTAGATTGCTGAGACCCGCTTCGATGGCCTCTATGGGGATACCCATTTCTTGAGCGGAGGCCACGGCGGCCATGATATTCATCAGATTGAAGCGTCCCGTAAGCGGTGAGTTCACCTGAACCCGACCGAACGGCGTCACGATTTCCCCTTGGATGCCGTTCGCCGAAATGGAGACGCCGGCGGGATGGAGTTCGCACTCCGCGCCCTCACCGAACCTGATCTTCTCCACATCGGTGAGTTCACCGTAGAGTCGGCTGCCGTACTCGTCGTCGACGTTGATGATCGCAATGGGCCACCCTTTGGTTGAACCACGCAGCAGCTCCGTGAAGAGCGTACGCTTGGCCGCATAATAGCTCTCGAAATTGGCGTGGTAATCCAGGTGATCCTGAGTGAGATTGGTGAACACACCAATATCGAATGCGCACCCGTTGAGCCTGCGCCTGTGGAGGCCGTGGGAAGAAACCTCTATCACGGCGTGGGTCACACCGTCGTCCGCCATCTCTCGGAACATGCGCTGAAGCTCCGAGGCTTCGGGAGTCGTATTTGTCGCCGGCGTATCATGGTCCGCCCATCTGTATGAGACGGTCCCTACCACTCCCGGACGGCCGCCGTGGGCCTGAATGATCGCCTCCAGGAGATACGAAATGGTGGTCTTGCCGTTGGTGCCCGTTACTCCCACCAGCTTGATCTGCATGGTGGGGAAGCGATAGATAGCCGCCGAAGCTACACCCAGGGCGGCTCGCGTGTCTTCGCATTGAATCCACGGCGTGTCGATACCCACAGGCCGCGGCTCTTCGGCGAGTATAGCGGCGGCGCCATTGCGTATGGCCATATCGATAAAGGAGTGGCCGTCCGTCACCTCGCCTCTCAGGGCGGCGAACATCATACCTGGGCCGACGCGACGGCTGTCGTGGGTTATCCCCGACACCATGGCTTCGGGATCACCCGCCGGCGCCCACTGGGGCGCCTGCGCCGCAATTTGTTTTATTGACGCGCTCATGAGGCTTGCCCCTCAAAGGACACGCTCATGGGAGCGCCTTCCTTCAGGATGTCGCCGGCCCTCGGTTCTTGAGTCACCACAAATCCTATGCCGTTGAATGTGGGGTCGCACTTCATCTTACCGCATACTTCCATAACTTGTCGAATATCCAGACCTTTAAGATCGGGCACAATCCACTCACCGGGAGTAGGCCCCTTGCGCACGTTCACGGCCTTGATGTGCACGGCGGGCGACTTTTTAGCAGGGCCGCCGGCCATAGCAAGAATACTTTCGATGTCCGTGGGTTTTCGCCCACATGAGGCGATGACGGCCTCCCCGATTCGTCTGAAGACCGGCGCGGCAGCCTTGCCGCCCTGCCGAATCTTGCCCGAAGGCTCATCCAGCATCACGAAGATGACTATCCTGGGCTTGACGCTGAGGACGGCGCCTATGAACGAGGCCACATACCGATCCTGAGAGTATCCCCCTGTGGGTTCGGCCTTCTGAGCCGTCCCTGTTTTCCCTATTACGTCCGCGCCGGGTATGGCCGCCGCACGACCGGTCCCGCGAGACACCACTTCGCGAAGGATCTTCACGAGTTCCTCGGATGTGGATTCCCGTATCACCCTGCGAGGGATATTGTATACGTTGTCAAGCACCACTTCGCCGTATGCGTTCGTCATACTCTTCATGAGATGCGGTTTGTGAAAGAGCCCTCCGTTCACCGCCGCTGCAAAGGCCGCAGTGAGTTGAACCGCGTTCACCGAGATACCTTGTCCGAAGGCGATATTCGCCTTACTCAGCACCGACCATTTGCTCGGCGGAGACAACGTCCCAAGGCGCTCACCGGGAAGATCTATTCCTGAGTAGGCGCCGAAGCCGAAGCCGGTCAGCATACGATAAAATTCGGTTTTCTTGAGCTTATCGGAGATTCTCACCGCTCCGATGTTGCTCGAATGCACGATTACATCCTCGAAGGACAGGTTTTTGTATCGCGCAACATCGTGGATTTCCGCGCCGTTGTAGCGCAAGACTCCATTGTGACAGTCGTACGTTTCACCAGGCCCCGTCAGGCCCAGTTCGATGGCCGAGGCCGCAAGAAACACCTTGAATGTGGACCCAGGCTCGAAGGTATCGGCGACGGCTCTGTTTCTTCGCACATCGGCAGGGACCTTATGAAAGACGTTCAGGTTGTATGATGGCCGCACTGCCAGGGCCAAAATCTCACCGGAATCGGCGTCCATGACCACTACGGTTCCGCTTTTCGCCCTGTGAGCCTCTACCGCTTCCTCAAGCTCTTTCTCCGCGACATATTGGATGTTGCGGTCCAGGGTAATGTGGAGATCACGCCGCTTGGGATCTTGCCCTAAAGCAGCGAACATCACCGGCCGACCCAAAGCGTCGCGCTGAGCCGTGACGGGGATAGGATCCACCTTGAGATCGTCGTCGTAAAAGAGCTCCAGCCCTTCAAGACCGCTGGAATCCAATCCCGCAAAGCCGACCACATGAGAGGCGAAGCTCTTGAGGGGATAAAACCTCTGATATTCGGCGCCTATCATAATCCCCGGCAGATCCGCTTTTCTGACCTTTTCCGCCACCGCGGGCGAAATGCGTCGTTGAATCCACACAAAGGTCTTGTCCTCAGTGAGTTTCTTGTAGATCTCCTGTGCGTCTATTTCGAGGATCTCCGATAGGATGCGTGACGTCTCTTTCTTGTTCACGGCACGCTTGGGCTTTGCGTAAATGCTGTTCACTTCGAGGCTGACCGCAATGGGATCCCCTGATCTATCTATAATAGCGCCGCGTCGAGCTTCCAGATGGATGACCCTATTGCGCTGCTTTTCCGCCCTTTTCTGCAACATGTCCGAATCAGTGACCTGCAGGGTGTACGCCCGCATCACCAGAAGCACAGCGCTCACGGCGAATAGGCAGGCCACCACCGCAATTCTAAAAGCTACCCAATTGATGGTCTTTGGAGCCTTTTTCCTACGGTACATGCGACACCTTATCAACAGGCGGCATACTCAAGCCGAACTTCACCGCCTTGGTTTCCAGCTCCTTGGGCGATTGCAGAGAAGCAATCTCCAATTGGACTTCTCGCTTTCGGTTTTTGAGATCACTGTTTTTGGACTCCAATGTGGAGATTTCATACCCTATCTGCACCAGTTGCATGCGCGTCCATACGTAAAAGAGCCCGATCAAGAGAACCGCCGCAGAAAAGGTCACAAGCATTATAGGGCTGATCTTCAGAGAGCGAACTTTCGCGTATACGCTTCCAATGCCGATCTTTAGTGTTCGTATAGGGCTCAGTTGCTTTGTTCTCATCGAATTCCCTTTACTTCGTGATTGCCGACTAGGGCTCATCTCGCTGCGACCGTCGCCGGCGTGCCTTTGAACGGTAGCCTGAGTCCTCGGCGCACAATTCACTCACGTCCACAGCTTCCAACACCCGCAGTTTTGCGGAACGCGCCCTGGGGTTTTCTCGCTTCTCCGTTGGGCCTGCCGTGATGATCTTCTTGGTTACCACTCGAAAGCCTTTGGACTGCTTGGCGGAACCCCTGAAGCTCAGTTTTACTGCCCGGTCTTCCAGCGAATGGTATGATACGACGCACATGCGACCACCGGGATTCAGCAAGGTCGGGAGATCCTTAAGTCCTTGCTCCAGATGCTCCAATTCTCGGTTTACGGCGATACGCAAAGCCTGAAAGGTTCTGGTGGCCGGATGAATTTTTCCTCTCGGACCTGGTGTCGATTTTTCAATTAACGTCGCCAGATCTTTTGTCGAATTAAGGTGACCTTCACCCAACGCTTGAAGTATACTGCGAGCTAGGCGTTTGCAATACCTTTCCTCGCCGTATCTTGCAAGTATTTCTTCAAGTTTTTTTTGATCGTATTGCTGTAATAGCTCTAAAGCTCCACTTTCACTAGAGGTATCAAACCTCATGTCCAAGGGAGCGTCGAACCTAAAACTGAAACCTCTATCCGGATCGTCAAGTTGGTCCGACGACAGACCCAAATCGAGAACGATACCGTCAACACCGGCAATATTCAACTGCGCCAGGAGCGCCTTTGCCTCATGATACCCGCCGTGGATCGCCTTAAACCGCTCGCCGTATTCGGTCATGCGACTCTTCGCCGCTTCTACGGCCTTAAGGTCCACGTCAAAGCCGATAACCATCCCATCGGGCTGCGAGGCGTCTAAAATAGCTATCGAGTACCCGGCCGCTCCCAGGGTGCCGTCTACATAGACCTTTCCCGATTGGGGTCGCAGATTCTCTACGATTTCCTGGAGCAAAACGGGGACATGCACGTCAAAATCCTCACAAGCGAGCCGGTGGGCCGCTTCCTCAGCGCGGATGCGAGATCCGGAGCGTCGCCATTCAAGCGAAACAGTCGATGGTTAATGCCTTAAGAAAATACTATAACCCCCTACTTAACTTGTCAAGCTATTTCTAGCTTTATTTGTTGGTCATAACTTGCTTAATTTAATCTTTATTTTAGCTACTCATATCATGCGGTCGTGACCGGTTCCTGGGGTTCTACATCTCACGCCGGCGTTTCTCCGCGCCGGCGAAGCAATTTTGCCCTGGACGCTCTTGACTCACAGAAACGGAGCGGTTACACTACTTTCTGCGCCGAAGTGGTGGAACTGGTAGACACACCATCTTGAGGGGGTGGCGGGCGAAAGCTCGTGCCGGTTCGAGTCCGGCCTTCGGCACCAACTGCAAAGACAAACCCGACTGAACGGTCGGGTTTTTTATTCGTAAGCGTTCACCGGCCTTGAGACGCCTCTGTATCCGCTGTAAGTCTCAAGGGAGACTCATCTCCGCCTCGCGCCGCCTCCGTACGTGATTTCCGACAACGGCGGTGGTTCAGGTGAACACCGACTTTCTATTCTTCTCAATCCAGGTGGCCATAATGTCCCGAACCGTTAAGATCATAAGCTGGAATGTGAATGGAGTACGCAGCGCGCATAAAAAGGGGCTCCTGGACTGGATTAAGATCGAAAGCCCGGACATCCTGTGCATCCAGGAGACCAAGGCCCATGAAGCGCAGCTGGCTCCGGAACTCGCAGCGCCGGAAGGTTATTTCGCCTATTGGTGTTCAGCCCAAAGGAAGGGTTACAGCGGTGTGGCCGTGTTCAGCAAGGAGAAGCCCCTCCACGTGAGTATGAGCCTGGGTTCGGAGCGATTCGACTCGGAAGGTCGGCTCATACGCCTAGATTTCGAGCACTTTATTCTCTTCAACGTCTACTTTCCGAATGGTGGCATGGGTCCCGAGCGCTTGCAATTCAAGATGGATTTTTACGACGCCTTCTTGGAGATGCTCCAGGAGCTGCGAAAGACCCACGCTCGATTAGTGATTGTGGGTGACGTGAATACCGCTCACAACGAGATTGACATAGCTCGCCCCAAACAGAACGTTAAGACCAGTGGTTTCCTACCCATTGAGCGCGCCTGGATGGACAAATTCGTCGGCCATGGGTACGTGGACACATTTCGAAAGCGCTTCCCGGACACCGTGCAGTACACCTGGTGGGATATGAAATCGGGCGCTCGACAACGCAATATCGGCTGGAGATTGGACTACGTATTCGTAACTGAAGAAATGGCCCACTGTGCCGGCGAACCCTTCGCCTCTCCCGATGTTATGGGTTCCGATCACTGCCCCGTGGGTATTATTCTGGAACTCGAATAGCGTATACAAAGTGCCGGCTTCATGGACGGCGCCGACCGCCGTACAATTTGGTGGTTCTTGGAGAGCCTTTGGGGAGAAGCCTTTCAAGAAAGTACTCCCCGCTTTGGTACTTGAGGTCAAACCGATGTGTTTTCAAAAAAGTAAGTTAGGCGGAGTTTTTATTGCGAAGCAGGTTTTTCCGACCTCTTTTTAAGAAATTTGTGGTAATCGCCGAAAGCGGCATTTTCTCCTTGAGAAAGGCCGGTTTCGGCAATTGCGAAAGTTCTTGGAGAGGGGATTGGGGCATAAGCGCTAACTTTAAGTGGAAGTCATTAGAGATTTTCAATTACGCGTTTTATTGAGTTCAGGTAGTTACAAACCTTAAGTTAGCGTCTATGGGGGTTTGGGGAGAATCCTTCTTTCAAGAAGGTTCTCCCCAATATTACTTCTTTGATTAGGTGGTATTACACAAGCCCAGGGATCTTCACGTTTAGGTCGGCGGGACGGATCATGCTCAGGGCATGTTTATAGACCAGTCTGATTTCCTGGCTGTTTTCAACGATGATGCAAAAACTGTCGAAGCTGCGAACATAGCCTTTGAAGCTACCACCGGACAACATAAGGGCCTCGACCTCGATTCTTGCCTTGCGGACCTGGTTCAGAAATTGGTCTTGAATATTAAAATGAGTCTTAGGCATATCCTACCCCCATTGAAGTCCCTCGTACCCGTAGGGGCTTGAGAGGGAAAATCCCGAGATTTCCTTCCCGAGAAAATTAACGACCATAAGTCCGGCGCCTTTGATTTCATCAGGTCCAATCCAACGAACCGCGGACTCGGAACGAAACCACGTAATTTGCCTCTTTGCATAATGCCGTGTGTCTCTTTTCATTAACTCCACGGCGGATAGCATGTCCAGACAACCGGTAAGGACCAGGCCCATGTGCCGGTATCCCAGTGATTGTAACGGCTTAATGTCCAAGGAGTATCCCCGCTCGACAAGCCCCGCCGTTTCATTCAACAAACCTTCCTTTATCATACTGTCAACCCGTTTATCAATCCGTTCGTACAAAATACTACGTTCAAGATTTAAACAGAGATAAAGAGGCTCGTATGGTCGATCTTTGAGGGCATGCTCGGCAATAATTTCCGAGAAGGGTCGGCCCGTCTGCGCGATGATCTCCAGGCGGCGAATGATGCGGGTGAGATTACCGGATTCTACGCTTTGTGCTCCTTGCGGGTCAAGCCTCAGGAGTCTTTCATACAGCGCTTGTGCGCCAAGGGAGCCCGCTTCAGCCCTCAAACAGGACCGCAGTTCCGGATTCGTCGGCGGTAGCTCGGCGACGCCACCAAGTAGCAATCGCACGTAGAGCCCCGTCCCGCCCACCACAATGGGAACCAGGCCACGGCTCAGGATGTCGTCGCAAGCAGCGCGAGCCTCACGCACGAAGTCGCCCCCGGAAAACTCTTCATCGGGATTGCGTATGTCGATGAGGTGGTGCCGCGCCTCTGCGAGTTCCTGAGTGCTCGGTTTCGCCGAGCCGATGTCCAGCCCCCGATAGATCTGTATGGAGTCCGCGGATACGATTTCCCCTTGGATCAGCTTCGCCAAATCGATTGCGAGCCGCGTCTTACCGGAGGCGGTCGGGCCGGCGATGATGATGACTCTGGGTTTCATCGGACAACGGCCTCTCTCGCATCATAACGGATGGAGGGTGCGGTGATTACGCGAGGACAGGGTCCAACCGTGTGATACCGATGTGCTTTCACAAAAGTAAGATCGGTGGAAGTTTTATTGCAAAGCAGGTTTTTCCAACCTCTTTCTAAGAAATTTGTGATAATCGCCGAAAGCGGCATTTTCTCCTTGAGAAAAGCCGGTTTCAGCAATTGCGAAAGTTCTTGGAGAAGGGTTTGGGGCATAAGCGCTAATTTTAAATGGAAATCATTACGGATTTTGATTACCGGTTTTAATAATTTCAGATAGTTACAACCCTTAAGTTAGCGCCTATGCGGGTTTGGGGAGAAACTTCTTTCAAGAAGGTTCTCCCCAATGTTACTTCTTGGATTCGGCATTGGTATCAACCGAGCTTACAGTCGATCACTGGAAATCTTCCAGGACAATGGTTTCGGCTACGGTTCGGGGCTCGGCTCTCCGGCCAAACGTTTTGACGAGTTCGATTTCGATTTGGGCCATGTGAACATAAAAGGGGGTTCGATCCAGCTTGACGGCGGGGAACTTGGGTTCCACCGACTCTTGATACGGAACGCAGCCGCCGCTTTGGAGCACCCGGCCGTCGGGCCTTTTGAATTCGTGAGGGACACCGGCGAGTCGGCAAATCATGGGTCGGTGTTCGTAGATCGCGCACAGGCCCTCGATATTCAGGGCGCATACGGAATTGCGATACGCGTCACCGGTTGGGTCCGCTTCTTTGGCCTTTACCATCTTTTCGGCGCGGGCCAAGACCGGCGCCTTCACATTAGCGGGGAGGGCATTGAAACCCCGTCTTACGTAGAGCATTTCCGCATACGTATGAAGAACCAAGTCCACGGTACAGCACTTGACTCCATCGCATCCTCGGCAGCTAAAGCCCAGTCGGTGGATCAAATCGGAATATGCGGCGTCTATGGCTTGGTTAAGCTCCCCAAGACGGGGTATCAATTTGTCCCCGGATAGCATCTATCGTTTGCCTGATTTTCCACGTACGTGTTCCAGGTGGATATCCGATCGCGGCCGCGCTCGGAACCACCCCAGGGGACCCGTACGAGAAAATGCCTCTAAGTGATTATTCCTGCCAGGAAATAGCGCTCTCAGGACATGTATCGATAGCTTCTTGGATATCGTCCTCCGAGCATGCGTCTTGGCTTATTACAAAAGCCTTTTCCGTATCGTCGTTCAATGAGAAGCAATCCTCCGCCAGAGATACGCATGTACCACAACCGGTGCAAGCATCTTCATCGACCACTACTGTTTTGGCCATTTTTACTCCTTTCACTCATATTGTCTTACGGGGAAAATATACCTAAACAGCTTTACATCTTCCCAAAATAACAGTCAACATTATTTGGGTCGTTCCGACATTATACGCGATTCGGACGGTGTAGACGCCGCGGGGAATATATCTACCATCAGCCGCAAACCGCGGTTAATACGCCAATATTTTTGCTTATTTTCGGAGCCGTTCAGTAATTCCCAAACGCTTTCAATTTTTTTCGCCCCCCAATCATCTCGCAAACCCTCCTGCGCGCAAGCAGCCGGTCCGTCTGAAGATTTCTCAATCACCCCGGCAGTGAACGCTTCCTACACAAGCAAACCGCGGCATGACCTTTACATCATGAGAAAGTTTGCCTAGAGTAAGGCGCGTGACGAAGCGGCCCTGGGTTTCTACCGATGTGCTTGCAAAAAAGTAAGATTGGCGGAGCTTATTTGCAAAGCAGGTTTTTCCGATCTCTTTCTAAGAAATTTGTGATAATCGCCGGAAGCGGCATTTTCTCCTTGAGAAAAGCCCTTCCGAACATTGCGAAAGTTCTTGGAGAGTGGTTTGGGGAGAAACTTCTTTCAAGAAGGTTCTCCCCAATTTTACTTCTTTGATTACGCCTTGGTATTACACTGCCGGGCGTGCGACGCCTACGAATGTAGTTTCGGAACCATATAGTTTCATGACACAAGAATCTTCGTCCGACAAGGCGCTTCCGAGCCAATCCTCCGGAAAAGGGCCGAAAACCGCATATATCTCCTTGTGGTTACCCAAGCCCTCCGAGACCTTTGTCCTCCGGGAGGTCGTGAACCTCTGGAAATTCGGATTGCCGCTCCAGGCCTTCACCGCCTATGGTGAGCTTAAGAGCGATCTCTCCCCTGAAATGGCGGAAGTCTCGAAACGTGTCGAGCGCCTTGGGGTTCCGTTCCTAAAGCGCTTGCCCGGTGATATTCGCTATTGGCTCGACCGTAATCCCAAAACCGTGTGGAAGCTGTTGCGGGAAATCCCCATCCGTAAATGGCGTTCAATCGAAGTGGGAGGCGAAAACCTGTGGTGCTTTCTGACGGGCTTCACGTTGGGGAGACTCTTCCAGGAGCGCGGAATCGAGCATATACACGCAGTGTGGGCGAACGGGCCGGCGATGTCGGCGTGGGTGGCCTCACGGCTGACGGGCATCCCATTCAGCTTTACGGGCCGAGCGGGGGACATCTACCCCCAAGATGGGGCGCTCCGTGAGAAAATACGCGACGCCGCATTCGTGATAACCGACAACATGACGAATATTAAGTACCTCCAGGGGTTCGCCGACGGGAACTCGAAAGAGAAAATTCACGGCGTCTACAACGGCGTCCCGCTTGAGCGACACAGAGACGCAGCGGTCAAAATGACACCGCCCTACAAGCTTCTCGCTGTAGGACGATTCGACAAGATCAAGGCCTTCCCTATGCTGCTCTACGCGTGCGGATTGCTCAAGAAGATAGGGTTTGCGTTTCACCTGACTCTGGTGGGTTCAGGGTGGAGAAAGGCCCACTACAAATGGCGTGAGTACAAGCTTGGACTTTCCGGCCTCATCGACTACCCCGGCTTTGTCACCTATGACCGTATTACCGAGATGTTTTCGCAGGCGGACATGTTCGTCATGTCCAGCGCAGTGCATCGCTCCGGGGGGCGAGATGGGCTGCCCACCGTTATCATGGAAGCCTTCATGCACAGATTGCCCGTGGTGGCCACCGACGTATGCGGCATCGCCGAGGTGGTTCAGGACGGCGTAACCGGTTACCTTGTCCCGGAAAACGACCCGCCCGCATTAGCGAGAGCCATCATGAAGATGAGCGCGGACAGAGACAACGCCGTCGCCATGGCCGAAAGGGGCCGTTCCTTGGTGTCTCGTGAATTCGACCAGGAGAAGAACCATCGCAAGATATTCGACTTGTTCGTCGCCGCCTCACAAAAGGCCAAGGAAACCGGTGGACATCCAACCGCCCTATAAGACCGTGCTTTTGCTTCAAGATCTGGAGTTCGGCGGCACCCAGCGGTACGCCGTGAACACCCTGGGGCGTTTGGACCCCGAAATGTTCGCAGCCGAGCTATGGGTATTGCGCGGTGGAATGGACATGGCCGAGGCTGCGCTGGCTACCGACCGTCCAGTGACGTGGCTGACGAAAGCGCCTGCGGTGGGTCCACAAGCGATTCTTCGGCTGTTCCTGAAATTGCGAAAGGAGCGTCCGCACATACTCTACACCTTGACCGGTGTGCCGAATATATGGGGGCGTCCCTTCGGCAAGCTTTTGGGAACGCGTGTAATCGCCTCCAGTTGGCGCGGACTCGTTCAAAAGCAGTATGAGTCAGTGCTGTGGCGGTTCAGCGACCGAATTATATGCAACGCCGCCGCCCTAAAGCGTCACATAATCACGGAATATTCTATTGATCCGCCTCGAATAGCCGTGATTCCCAATGCGGTTGACACGAGCTTCTTTTGCCCCAACGGAGAACCCAAGGCGCCGGATCCCACAATACTCTTCATCGGACGCTACGTAACGGAAAAAGACCCACTGACCCTGCTCGAGGCCTGTCGCCTGGTCAAGTCCCGCGTTCCCAACGCAAAACTCATCATGGTGGCAAACGGCTCTCTTGAACCTCAGGTTCGGGAGTTCATCGCGCGACATTCCCTCGCGGACGTGACGCTGCTCCCTGGTCGTCCGGACAACCGTGATCTCCTGTCCAAAGCGTGGGTCTTCGCCTTGTCCTCCATACGAGAAGGCTCCCCTAACGTGATCCTCGAGGCCATGTCCGCAGGCGTGCCCATAGCGGCTACCCGCGTGGGCGGCATCCCAGAGCTGGTTCAGGACGGTCACACTGGTCTACTCACCGAACCCGCAAACCCCCGCGCCCTGGCGGATGCCCTTCTACACCTCTTGGAAAACGATGATCTCCGCTTGCGCATGGGCGAAGAAGCCCGAAGACACGTCCTCGGCGCTCATTCCTTAGATGCCACTGCAAAAATGACCGGAGACGCCCTCCTCAGCGCTATGGCTGCTTCGAAGAAATAATATGAGCGAGGACCTTCTTGAAAGAAGTTCCTCCCCCAATCCCCATAAGCGCTAACTTTTAGTTTGACCTATGGGGGCTCGGGGAAAAGCCTTTTTTGAAAAAGGTTCCCCCTGATATTACTTCTTTGCTCCTGAATCAGCCTTCCCTCGCAGCACCGCCAGCGCCTTGGCCATGTCCGCGGCAGGCTCTGATGAAAACTCATGGCAACGGCCACTCACGGGGTGGCTGAAGCCCAGCAGATGCGCATGGAGCGCTTGCCGTTTCAGCAACTTAACCACCGCGGCCGTGATTGGGTTCTTGATGTCCTTGGCGGTCTTGAGCCTGCCGTAGACTTGGTCCCCCACAATGGGCAGCCCGACCGAAGCCAAATGCGCCCGTATTTGGTGAGTGCGTCCCGTTTCCGGAGTGATCTCCAGCAGGGCAAGCGTCCCGAATACTTCCATGATCTTCCAGTGGGTGACTGCGGTTCTCGTCTTCACCGCCGCGGTTGATATGCGTTTACGGTCCTTGGGATGGCGACCCAAACCCGCGTCGATGATCCCCGAGTCCTTGCCGGGAACGCCTCGAACCAAGGCGTGGTAAATCCGGTGGATGGAGTGCTCCTTAAACTGCGCCGATAGTCCCCTATGCGCCGGCTGCGTCTTGGCGAAGAGCATGACGCCCGTTGTGTCCTTATCTAAGCGGTGAACGACTCCCCTGCGTTCCGGCTCACCGACTTCGGCCATTTGAGGCCGCGTCTTCATGAGGACGCCCATCATGGTGAGCGTCGGCCCGCCTGCGCCGGGATGCACGGATATTCCCGCGGGCTTGTCCACCACGATGATGTGCTCGTCCTCGAAGAGGATCGGGATGTGCGGCGCGGGCCGATGGGATGCGGATTCGGGAGGCGGCTCTGCACCCTTGATGCGACAGATAACGTCCCCCGGGCTAACGACGGTGGACGGCCTTCCAGGGGCGCCGTTCACGAGGATTAGGCCCTCTCGCAGCAGTTTCGCTGCGCCCGAGCGTGTAAGCTCATCCCGTTTCAGCTCCGCGAGGACGCGATCACATCTGCCGGCAGGGGAACCTTCCGGGACGACTATGGTCCATTCACGGCTCATAGTCCCCCGGAGAAGCTGTTCCAACGGGTCATGACGCGATCCGCAATCATTCCCGAAAGGCTTGAGGTTCCCGTGTGAATCTTACCGATCCCTTTCATGCCGACCTTTGCCGTCGAAGGCGTTTCAGCGAATTGCGCACGCACCCGAAAAATATTCCCCAGCCGTGGAGTGACCTCGGCCTTGGGCGCAATCTCAGTCACGGTCAAGGGAATACTGTGTGTCGGATCGCTGTTGAGGTAGAGCGACGCCGGAGCGGCCGCACGCACCCTGGTTATTCTGTCGTCGGGCGTGTAGATGTCCACGCTGATATGGTCCCGGCCGGCTATTTCGCAAAAGACCTCACCAGCGGCGAATCGTTTACCGGATAGGCTCTCGATGTTCTTGGTGGTGACGATCCCCGACACCGGCGATTTGATCTCGAGGAAGGCCCGTTGGCTCCTCCAGAATTCCAGTTCTTTAAGCTTCTTCGACCGGTTCAGTTCCAGGAGCTGCGCCCGTGCGAGCTTTGCGGTTTGCGTTCCGCCTGCGCCGTCCATTAAGATGGAGATTTCCTTGCCCAGCATTTCCGATTCCCGTTCCAGGGTCAAGATGCGGAAATCTATGTCTTTGTGGTCCAGCACGGCCAGGATTTCGCCGGCTTTGACTTCCGAGCCTTCCCGGACCGCAACCTTGGCTACCAGTCCTTCGATCCTGCTGAACGCAAAGGCGTGCCGGCCTGGGACAATTTCCGCTTCGCCGCCCACCGTGTACTGAAAGGGCACGAGAAAAAGCACGGCGAAGAGCGCCGTCAGCGCCGCTGAGATGACGCCCACCTTCTTGAGACGGCTTTTCCTGCGCTCCGCTGAGGACATGTTCTCGGGGGACAACAGGCCCGCCACCGTGGGGAGTCGCTCGCGGATCCACTTCTCCGCAAGGGCTGCGGCAACGGCCGGCGCGGTTTGCTTTACCGACTCGATACCAATGGTGTCGATGTTCGTATCATCCATGAATTCCATCACAAGGTGACCGATGATTACGCCCATGCGCTCCAAGGGCAGGACAAAGATATGTGAGCACTTGGAAAATGCCGTGAAGCGTTCAAGAGCGGCCTGAGCTTCGGGTTCAATCCCGTACTCTCCCAGCTGTGTCGTCTGATCCGCAGCCGCAAAAAGGCTCTTATCAATACACTTGAGGCCCTTCGCCAAACGGCCGGCTTCCCGGTAAAACTTGGCCTTTTTCTCAGGCGCCACTATCCCCGCGGCGGCCACGAACCGCGTCTTCCCGCCCAAATGGGTGATGAGGAAGGCCCGATCAAAGGGCAAGAGCGAACGAATATCGTTTGTCACAAGGAGAAAAATGTCGTCTAATGTCTCCGCGGTGAGAACGGCCCGGCAAAATTCCATGGTTTGCAGCGCGGCCTGGGCGCGGTCAACCAGATTCTGCAACTTTTGATGATCGACTCGCGGGCTTTCCGGAATAACCTGACCGTACATATAACCTCGCTTAAATTAAGGATTCTCGGTTGAACACCTGTTGCAAGCCGTTGAGCATCCGTGCTGCGAGGCTCTTTGGGGGCGCGGGTACAATGAGCTTCCCCGTCATTCCAGTTGGGAGCTTTTCGCCGTCGATTCTCGCTGAACACGTATAGAAGGCGGTCAGCGGCGCATCTTCCAGGTTGTTCTTTGATTCCACGGCCACCACCCCGCCGAATCGGCTGGAGAACGGCGAATCCGTCAGGTTTTGTTCGCTGAAGCGGCGCAGGTCCGTGACGGGCAGAGAAAGCGTCACTCCTTGACCGATGGGCAGGCTGATCTTCACCATTTGGTCCTTGCCGACCCACTGGAGATCCTCTTCCGGGATGAGCGCTTGGGCTTGCTGCTCGTCAATGGATTCGATTTCCCCGATAACTGCGCCTTCGCCCGGACGATAGCCCTTGAGGACCCTTGGGTCCAATGCGGTGACCACACCGCTGAAGGGAGCCCGGATTCCCCGTGAGGCGAGTTCGATCTTAGCATCCAGCCGAGCGAGCGCGTCGTCAATCTTGAGCGTCTCAATCACCTTTGTTTGAGCGCCGGCCCGTTGCGAATCATCGAGCTGGAGGAGGTTTGTCTCCTTTTCCGCTATTGCGCGGTCCAATTCCAGTTGCTCACGGGCGTGTCTGAGAAAGGTAGTGTCCAGGGTGAAGAGCGTGTCGCCTTTCGCCACCATCCCCCCTTTGTGGATGAACACATCGGCTATCCCTGCGTCAATAGGCGTGGTGATCTTTTGGCTCTTCATGGAGCTGATGCGGCACACATACGTGGAATGGAGCGACAGCGGCATGAAGAGCAGAACCAGCCCAAGAGCGGCGATACCCACGAATACGGCGGCGGGACGCAGCTTCAAACTGATGGCCGACCTGCGGTCATAGATGGTCTTGACGCCTTTGAGCAGAGGGCGAATCACGAATATGCCGAGCGCGGGAACGGCCAAAAGTATCCCAATAAACTTATCGAACTTGTAGTAAACACCGGCCACCAGACCGGCATATAGAGTCACGCGGTACAGGATTGCGCAGAACCCGTACAACGTGAAGATGAAACGCTCCCGTGGGGTTTCCGCGACGGAACGGAAGTCACCCACACCTAGAGTCCGGTTCATGAACAGGTACTTGACGTGATCCATGGACTTTTGCGCAAGATTGGGTATCCGCAGGTAATCCATGAGCACGAAGTAGCCGTCGAACTTGATAAGGGGATTGCCGTTAAATACGATGGTGGAGACAAACGACACCGCCATGAGGTAGAAGGCAAGTGAGTTCAGCACCCCAGGTTTCGTGAACCACCAGATGTACGCGGCGCCCACCGCCATGATCGTTTCGGCCAAGATGCCGGCCGCGCTGATGGCCATGCGCTGCCTTCTGTCCGCCAGCCCCCAAGCGTCGGTGGTATTGCAGAAGAGGCACGGTATAAACATGAGCAACGAAACCCCCATTTGGGGCACGTGCAACCCGAAGCTCTTGGCGCAATACGCGTGGGAAAACTCGTGGGTGAACTTGGCTACGGTCAGCGTAATCGTGAGATAGAATAGGTTGCGTGCGTTGAAGAAGTAGAGATACTCACGTTCGACTCGGGACCAGCCGGTGATGACCAGGTAAATAGCGCCCAGAGCTGCCAAGAACAGGGGTAAGACAAATCTCCGGCGAGCGATGAGGTTGAACACCCAGACGGTTTTCCCGAGAAAGGCGTCCGGATTCAAGAGGGGAATGGAATAGAAAAACGAACTCGCCACGAATTTGGCTTTGCCGGCATTCTTCATCTGCCGCTTTAGGGACGCCAGCCGCTTTGCGGTTCCGAACGGTGTTCCGAGGACCAAACCGTAATGGGCTGCGCGAGTGAAGATGAGCTTTGCGTCTTCCTCGGAATAGTGGACGCCCTTCCCTTTCATGAACTCGACGGCTTGTTCCACCGAGCGTTCGCCGTTCAAGGCCGTCAGGAAATTGTATTCATATCGCGACAGCCGGAAGTATCGCTCGGTTACCGGGTCCTTGAGAACCACGGACTCGACGCCGTCCGATTCGGGAAAGCGCGACTCTTCGAGATCCTGTCTAAATTTGGGCATTCTCCGCATTATGGGCCTTCTTAAAGAGAATAGTGGCGTGGAGCTTCTTGTAATACCGATGTGCTTTTGGAAAAGTAAAATCGGCGGAGCTTTTGTTGCAAAGCAGGTTTTTTCAACCTCTTTCTAAGAAAGGTATGATAAGCGCCGAAAGCGGCATTTTCTCCTTGAGAAAAGCCGGTTTCGGTAATTGCAAAAGTTCTTGGAGAGGGGTTCGAAAAGAAATCTTCTTTCAAGAAGGTTCTCCCCGATATTACTTCTGTATTGCACAAGCGACTCCGTTCAAGGCGCCGCCTTCGGAGTAATTGGAACCCATGGCCATGTTGAGTTCCGCTATTCTCGCGTTCAATTCGCCGATCAAGCGTGAGCGTTCAATCTCCTCTTGGAGGGCGTTGGCCCGTAATTCCTGCACCACCACGCGCTCCATGACCCCAAGCTTTTCCTTGGCTTGCGCCGTCTCGACCTGCTTACGGGTTCGCTGGAGCGCATCTTGGCAATTGAGCAGGTCTTCCTTGCATTCGGTCACACGCAGAGCGGCCATTCTCACATCCGAAACAAGGGCCAGCGCCACAGCCGCGCTTCGATGCCTCGCCTTAATGTAGCGAGCCTGGACGGCCTTTGTTTCGCGGTAATTGGCGGCCCATTCCAGCAGGTCCACGTAAATCAATGCGCCCAATTCCTTGATATCCCGGTTTTTTGAGCACCTGGTATCTTCCAGCCCGTAGCGTATGAAGCCCGTCGCCTTGGGGAAGAGTTTCACGACCGCCTTCATGGTATCGTTATAGGAATTAGCTACATTGAGGCCTTCCATCACCGCTTCCGGGCGACATCTCAGGGCTTGGGCCTCAAGGTCGCATGTGGAAACCGTAAACTCAGGGACGGTTTGGTTGCCGGTCACCTGGAAATCATTCACTGAACAGAGTTCCGGCGGCAAACCCATGAGTATCGCCAAGACCGCCCTTTGACGCTCCAATTCATTCTTGAGCTTGTTCGCCAGCAATCGCGTATGGGACACCTTTTGCTCGGATCGGTAGAAGTCATCCAGATCCGTTAAGCGATCCTTTTTCAGATCTCGGGTTTCTTTGGCGATTTCATTTCGTAGCGCAGTAAGGCGCTGAGCTGCGGGCATGCACTCTTGCAATCCCAGCAGACGGAAGAAGGCCCCTTCCAGCGAACCGATGATCTTCTGGCTCGTGCGGATGCGCATGTGACGGGCCTTTGCCGCGTCATTGCAGTCGCCCTTAGCCATGAGCGCGGCAAGCGCAGCTTCGTTGGGGCTCCAGCGCAGCTCACCGAAATAGCGCCATGTTCCTCGGCGGTACACGGTGTACCAGTCGTCATCGGCATTCGGGTAGGGCCACAACTGCGTGCCCTTAGTCCCGAATTCAGCGGAGAGAATAGGATGCGGCAGCGAACGGAGCCCATTTGCGGACGTGATCTCCAGGCGAGCCAGCTCCTCGAAGAGTTCCGCCTGAAGATCCGAGTTATTGCGCAGCGCCGCGGCTCGGCACTCCTCCAGTGATAGGCGCATCTGAGGGTTCGAGGCCGCTGTCTTGGCGGAAGCTCCTTGGGGCGGCGCCGTGTTCACTAAGGATAGTCCCGTGGTGGGAACAGGCGCCGCAAGAGGCGCAATCCGAGTCGCCGGCCCAACCCAGTGACAACCCGCCGTAAGCATGACCGCAGCGGCCATCACGCGCACGGAGTCAGGAATAAGCTTTATGATTGTCCAACCTGTCACTGCACTACCCGGTGGAAGTTTCGGCCATACCGTCGCTCGAGAAAGAAAGTTAGCGTGAGAAAACCAGGCCGACAAAAAGCTCGTCGATCTTGCTCACTCGACAGAATCCTGCTTGAAAGCGCTTCGCACACGCATTCGCTTCATGAAGAAGTGATATTGGTGAAGGCCGTTTTCGCAAAGTTAGGTTCTCTCTAACGGCATACCGATGTGCTTTCACAAAAATAAGATCGGCGGAGCTTTTATTGCAAAGCAGGTTTTCCAACCTCTTTCTAAGGAATTTGTGATAATCTCCGAAAGCGGCATTTTCTCCATGAGAAAAGCCGGTTTCGGCAATTGCAAAAGTTCTTGGAGAGGGGTTTGGGGAGAAGCCTTCTTTCAAGAAAGTTCTCCCCAATATTACTTCTTTGATTAGGTATTGGTATCACTTCTTCGCCAATTCGCCCGTCATGCCCATCTTGAGTTCCCATTTGGAATTGAGAATGAGGACATAGACCTTCGAGGTCTTCGATTCAGGGCATAGAGTTGCCTCGACCTTCTCCACCACGCCGGGAAAGAGACGTCCTGCGGCGTCGGTAAACACCCCTCGACTCGTCTTACTAAAGTATGGCAGGAGCTTTTCGGGGACATTCGCCACTGCATAAACCCGCGCCGTGTCGGCTAAGGCAAACAGCTTATCCAGCTGGTTCACCGCCTCGTAGGGTTCACGGAAACGATCCACCATATATCCGGAAAACGGAGCTTTCACCGCGCAGGCCTGAAGATTAATGCGAGCGAGCTGGACCTCTCGCGTGGCTTCTTCCAGCTTCTGCGTCATTGCGGCGACTTCAGTTTCAGCTTCGAGCAATTTCTGCTTAGTGCCGTAGTGCTTGGAATACACTTCCTTTTTCAAGGCGAGGTTTTGGCGCCCCGTCTGAAAGGCGAGTTCCAGGCCCTTGACCTTCTGCTGCGCCATTTCCACCAAGAGAACGTGCCGCTTCTTAGAGATTTCTACAACCACCTGCCCCTGTTCGATGAAGTCGCCCTTCTCGTAATTGATTCTCTCAATAACGCCGCTTACTTCCGCCGGGATATTCGCAAAGCGTACAGGCGTAATAACGGCGGATCGCACAGTGGTGGTTTCTTCAACGTGGGCCGGCGCCGGCTTACCGTCTCTGGAGAAGTGAGTCGGATACGTTGCTGCAGTCATGGTTCTTTCCGCCGCATAACTAAAAGCGGGACCGAAGACCGACAAAAGGGTGACTAAAAAGAAAAAGCGAAGGCAATACATTAGCCGCCTTTCTTTATCTACTGCACTAAAGGCGACAGTCATATACTGGATTAAAGGCTCTAAGTCAATGTTTTCCGCAAGATCACGCGCAGAACCGTAAACCTGAAGAAACCGACAAAGGCCGTCGCCACGCAACAGAGGGGAAACACGAGCGGCGCAGTGTAATCAACGGGTTACACATAGAGATGGGTGAAAGAACGAAGCAGGCCGATATGCGTAAATATTCGTTTAAAATAGTAATGTCGAATAATTGTATTAATTTATTCATGTTTTAATTGACTCTTGCGTGTCACTTTGGTATAAAAAGCCAACGCATAGTTGTGAAACTACTGAGAGTAATTATCTCATTTTTTCCAAAGAGCTAAAGGCTGATCCGTGGAGGTTGACATGAAACGAATGGTCCTCTTTGTATCCCTCATCGTACTATCCCTTTGCGTCACGGCAGTATGGGCGCAAGTCTGCGCTCCAGGGCCTATGGGACCTCCTATGCCCTTGATGCCCCCTCCGGGTCCCGGTAACGGAATCCCTAATATGGGACCGGCGCCTCAGCCCCTCTTTCCCGGGCCGTGCATGATGCCCATATGCAAACCGCCTCTTTCCTTGTCTACATCGGTGGTCATGGGATGGCAGGTAAATAACGATCCCGTAGTGGCGAAGTTCAGCACCCGCGGTGTGGATCTCTTCAATGCCACGGGCATTTATCAGAAGTTTAACCTGGACGGTTTTTGGTTGGGCGGCTCAGCAAGACTGTCCTCCCCTGATGGTTGGGGACTTCGTGTTGAAGTCCGCAATTTGTTCCCGTCTAAGGACAAGGTGACCACCGTAGTCCCTATGGCCGTGGGTTTACCGGGAAGCAGAGCCTTCAACGGCAATTCCGCATGGCGAATCCTGGACGGCACGGGCTCGCTTCAGCTTGCCCCCAATGTTTCCATCTTAGGCGGCGTGCGATACGACTTTTTTGATGTCACCATGACCGGCGCTCCCGACATCGTGGGGTTCTCCACGACGGCTGATCGAGGGGATTTCACGCAGCAGACCGTTATTCCCTACGTCGGTTTCGAAGGATCATGGACGGGCTGTACCAGCGGCTTTATGGTGCGCGCCATCGGCAGTCCGGTCCTCGTAAACTGGACGAAATTCGGCATGACCTTCGGTGATCCCCAGCGCCTGCCTCCCATCAGAGATTACTACAATGACGGCGCGTCCAAATACGGGACATTCTTCGAGGGTTCCATCAATTACGGTCACAGATTCGGACAGAGCTTCACCATCGGCGCCTTTGCGAGCCTTCAGGCCCAGGCGTCTCACACGGAAAGAACCATGCACGCGGTTCGCCTGGAGCCGGATTTCCTCGCATTGTCCCAAACCTTTGACCTGGATGTCAGCAAGCGATCGGCGGTTATCGGCGGCAGCGTGACCATGGCCCTGAGCTTGCCCGGAATGTAATCGAGTCGATGTAAACACGGATCACCTCAGCTATGAGCGTTCATTGGAATAGGTTCACCGGGTTGGAGATACCTCTCACCCGGTGAACGATTACCGCTCATATCCACTTCCGGCTGCGTGGAACAAAACCCGCTGAGGACTTTGGCGGGATCACGAGAAGGGCCGACTCGAGATCCGAATAAACGCCGGAGGACTCTCCTCGGAGAGAGGGCGTTGTAGAGAGGGTAAACACCGCAACCTTTACCCCTGCAGTGCAGTGAAACGGTATGTTTTTATGAATTTGTCGATTTCAAGGAGTTCACCATGGCTTTCCGTTTTTGGAATAAGCCGATAACAACTGGTCGCACGATGATCCTGGAAGCGCTGGAAGAACGTATCGTAATGGATGCGACCGTAGACGCCTTACTGCACGATGGACCGTACTTATCCCGTCATTTTTCTACCGATGCCGCTGAGACTTCAGGTGTGTTTTACGGTTTCGCCAACGGAGCCACGGACACGAACGAAAACGTCGGATCTATAGCGGATTCTCCAGTGATGCTCGAATCCATGCAGCCGACATCGGCGGTGGGTTCCGCTGCGAGCGAGCAATTCTCCGCCGCCTTAGCGCCCTTCCCCGCCTTACGCGTGAAACTCCCGACCGGCGGTCAGGTGGGGTCTCACGGGCTGGACGTGGTTCTTATTTCAAGTAATCTTGAGGACACGGCCGGTATCGCCAAGGCCGCTCATCCCAACGCCCACATTATTATTTTCGATGGAGCCACCCAGAATCTCAAGAGCCTTGATTCATTGCTCAACGAGGTGACGCAATCTTCCGGAAAGAAAATTGAACACTTGGCGTTTGCTTCTCATGGTGACGCAGGCGCTCTCTATATCGGCTCGGATACGGTTGACCTGAACAATCTCGGCGGGCACAAGGGAGAGTTCGAGGAACTGGCCGCTAATTTGGCCCCGAACGCTCAGATTCAATTTTACGCCTGTGACCTGGCCGGGAATGTTGAAGGACAAACCTTGGTGAATAGTATTGCGGCTTTCACCGGCGCGCAGGTGTTCGCCAGCGCGGACACCACGGGAGCCACCCCGCACAACTGGACGCTGGAATACGCATCGAGCGCTTCTACACCCATGGTCGCGATCCTGGACGCCGCAAAGCTCGAGGCTGTCCACGGTGAGCTGGCCCAACGGCCCGTGACCGCCCTCAATGATAACCTGAATCCGCATATCAACGGCTTTGCTCGAGAAGTCCCGCCGGGAATGAATAAAGATCGCATGGCGGTCGCCACAAACGTCGCGGTCTTCAGCGCGGAGAACGGCGCCGGTGAGGAGCTGTACTCATCCACGCAAATAGCCGTGATACCCCACGGTGTCGCCCCGGGGCAGACCCAACTCACCAGCTTCGTAAACAACAATCCTCATATCCGGGAAATCACCCCCTTTTACGGCGCGGTCGTGTATTCAGCCCAAATGGACGGCCTGGAAGGGACCGAGCTGGTGAAATCCGACCCCAATGCGGCTGGCGCGCCCGTTCGTTTGACCCACTTTGGTGAAACCGCGACCGTTATCCCCAATTATGATCCACACATCAGCCAAGTTACTCTGCAGGGTGGCGGACTCTACTTTATCGCCCAAGAGAATGGGCAGCCTCCCACAGATTACCAAAACGGCCATGAACTGTGGAAATCCAACGGAACTCAGGCCCCGGCCGCTCAGATAACCGATACGGGGAACAACGCCCTCACGCGATTCGCTAGAGTGAACGGCGAAGGAAGCCTCAACCCCGACATTCATGAGATTGTTCCTTCGACGAACAACGTGTCCGTCTATTTTGTAGGGAACAGCCCATTCGCGAAAGCGTCTCAAGCCGTGAATCAGGGATATGAGATCTGGCGAACCGACGGGACCACAAGCGTTGCGTCCGGCAACGTAACGGATTTCGGTGGAGCGGAAAAAGGCTCCGTCTCTATATTCGGCGACTATAGCGGCTTGTCGGGATACAACCCCAACCTACACGATATGACTCCTGCAAAAATAGGCGCGGCGAATGACGGTGTGTTCTTTGTGGGCAATGACCCCAGAGTCGGCGAGCAGTTGTGGAGATCCGACGGAGGCGTTCCCGTCGCCGGTAATTTGCACACCACCGAAAACGCCAATAACGCAGGTGTCGCATTCAACAATGACCCCGCCACTGCGGGCGCGGTGACGAATTTTCCCGCAGCGACAAAGCCCAACATCCATGAGGTGCGCTACGTCGCGGCCGGAAACGGTGGAGTGGATCACGTCTACTTTATAGCGGACAACGGAGCCGGTGACGCAATTTTCCGCACGGACGGCGGAGTCGCCGGAGCCAACGCCACGGATTTCGGCCAACAGACCGGCGCCGCGATCCATGACGTTTCGCAGTTAACGGTCAACGGCACGGATCTGCTCTTTGTGGCGAACAAAGGTACGGGAAGCGCTCCCGATTACCAAATTTTCCGGGTCCAAACCACCGCTGCCGCGGGAACCCAAGAGCAGGTCACGAGCTTCAATACGGCGCCTATCAGCGCAGCAACACCGCCGGCCGGGACTAATCCGTTTGACCCGGCGTTCCAGGCTGTTCCGGCTCACACGAATGCTCACATTCGCCTCATAACGGTCACAGGCGGCAATACCCTGTGGTTCGAGGCGGATTCTACGGACGCTCACTCCCGTGAACTCTACCGGGTAACGTTACCCTCCACGAGCATTTCCGCACCAATTCCGCCTACTCAGGTAACGAGCTTCGGCTTGGGTGATCCCCACATCAACTATCTTTCCGATGGGGATGGATTGCCCGTGTTCACCGCCACTGAGGCCGTGCGAGATGGAAACGGCGTCATCACCGGAACCCGAGAAAACATATTCACCATAGCGAATGACGCTCCGGTGATTCAGAATCCCGTGCTCCAGCATCGCACCGTCATCGAGGACAATAACCACACACAGACCCCGGCGCCTCTACCCAATCTTATTCGCGTGACTGACCCTGACATGGGCGACGCGCTGGTAGTTCGTGTAAATGCGACAGCGGGGTTTTCGCAGCAATCCATCGGCGGGACCACCTTTGACGCACTCAGCTTCACGGGCACGTCCAATGTGAGCGCAGTGAAGCTCAACAACACCACGCTGGCGCCTGATCCCAGCGCGGACGGCAGAAACTGGGAAATCCAGTGGAACACCAAGGGTGGGCTAAACCTCGTGAATCCCGTAATTCAACAGAACGCCGTCAATCAGGTATTGGCTTCAGCAAAGGGCATGCTGAACCCGCACTCGAACTCGCTGACGGATGCGCTCTTCGGCGGAAAGCACACCATAACGGTGAACGCGTATGACCACGGCGTCACGCCCACCGCGCCGAGTGCGTTGAGCATTGACGTGAACGTGGAACCCGGCCGTTGGAACACCCCTGCCGGCGTGTTCATGGGGAGAGGACCGCGTGCATAGATGAGACACTGAAACCGCTCATGCGAGGCGTCGGCCCTATTCGGACGACCGGATATGAGGAAGAGCCGAGACCACTCGCACATCAAAGACACTCACCGCCTGGTAATCGGGGCGTGGGACGAAATTGCAGCCTAAAAGGAGTCGAAACATGGTGAGATTATTGACCGCATGTGTTCTTGCCGCACTGGTAGCGGTAAGTGTACCGGCCTTCGCCCAATACGATATGGGACAGGGCCAAATTGCGCTGGGACAAGCCCCCGCGCCCATGGCGCCTCAGGCGCCCATGCCTCCCGGCATGGTGATGGACGTGAACCCCTCGGCCATGCCGGGTGAGGCCATACCCATGATGCAGCCCATGCCCGGGTATCAAGCCCCGGCTGAAGCGGGACGAATCAATCGCGGCTATCGGCCCGGCGAGCAGGCACGTGCCGGCGGTATTCCTCAAAATGTGGGAGGTCCCCGCATGAAACGAATCACCAAGACACGCGCAGACGCCTGTCCCCCGCAGCAGATGTGCGGACCCGTCCCTTGCGGACCTCCCATGTGTATGCCCGCCCCTGCGCCCTTAGCGTTTTATTAGTACAACTACGCAATCAAAGAAGTAATATCGGGGAGAACCTTCTTGAAAGAAGGATTCTCCCCTCTTTTCGTTCTCCCATGGTGATTGCTTGCCCCGCGACGCGTGCCTGCGCTTACCTTCCTTAGGGGACGTCCGCACTGTACGCAGAGGCGTCTAGTTCGGGGTCGCAACAAGTCGGGTTTGGGCCGATAACCACTTATCGACAAGAGCAGTTCTTGGCTCTATATAAGACTTTGAGGGGCTTTTTCATTTATCGCTTGACAAGGTAATTTATTATTATATCATAGAAGGTAGGGCGACTGAAAACGTTCTTTTTACGCGGCAATCCCTCGTACCTCGGCGAACGTTCAGCGACCTAAACGCTCCGCCCTTCAACCACTACAAATAAAGCAGCAGCTCGCTGATCTTCGAGCGAAGCCTGCGAGTAATCACGAACCAGGCGCTCGCCTTTTTCGCGCTAATATGGGCAATCCCCGACATCCCCGGCTTTATGGCCGCGGGCTGCTCAGCGAAGAGCCCCCGCACCCGAAACACGCTACCCAGGCGCTCCACTGATTCAGCCTTGGGCGCTACGGTATCCACCACGAAGCTGTGGCCCTTTCCCGGATCGTAGTTGAAATACACCTCACCGGGGTCATTCTTCGTCACAAAGGCCACATCGCTCTCGCGGACAAAAACCTCCACCACGAGAAAGTCATGTGGGGCGATCTTGCAGAAGATTTCTCCCGGTTTGAACTTTTTCCCTATGGAGGTTTCCACTCGCTTGGTGAGTATTATCCCGTCCACGGGTGAACGGATCTCCAAAAACTGCCTCTGCCAGGTGAGGAAATCGAGATCCTGCCGAGCCCGTTGGCTTTTCAGTAACGTCAACTGACTTTCCGCAAGCTTCGCCGGGTTTTCCGCTCCCTGACTTCGGAGGATCTGGGCCTCCTTTTCATAGCTCTCCAGGAGCCGTTGGGCCTCACGGGTCTTGTAATCCAGCTCCTTGGAATCGAGCAGCGCCACAACCTGGCCCTTTGCAACCCGGTCGCCTTCTTTTACGAGAACCTGCTCGATGATGCCTTCCATCTCGACAAACGCGGCGTACTCATAATCAGGCGCGGCCTCGGCCTTACCGCCGATCTTGAGTGTGACGGGCATTGCAAGCAAGGCAACGAGCAAGACGAGCGCCGCCACGCCCAGAAGCGCTCTCAGCCGCGTCTTTGATGAGCGCTCGGCCGCGGACCCATGGGAAAGCGAGCGGAAAAAGCGCTTTTTCGCCGCAGGTTCCCGGTCGAAGAAGACCTTCTCGGACAGTGACTGCGCCAGGAGCGGGGACATGTTCGCCAAAGCCACTAAAGCCATTTCATCGGGTCGGACGTCTCCGAAAAACTCGAAAACCAGGTGACCTATGATGATCTCGTACGCCACCAGCGGCAACACCACCATAGACGAACAACCCGAAAGCTCCATGTAGGAACGGAGCTTTGCCTCGAGTTCATTGGACACGCCCGCAATCTTGTCCGGGAACACCACAAGGACATTGTCCACGTCTTTAAACGTGACCGCCAGCTCGTTGAGGCGCTGGACGATCTCGGCCTTGTTCTCCACCTTGGGCTGGTTGTTAATAGCCGCTGCTTCGGACTTCCCGCCCACATGAAGCAAGAGCGACGCCCTATCAAAGGGCAAAAGGGCGCGCGTATCATTTACCAGGATGAACTGAACATCATCCCTCGTTCCGGCGCGAACCGCGTTCTTGGTGAGTTCCAGGGCTATCACCAGGGCGTGTCTTCGCATATCTTGAGGCGTAGGAGGCCCTTGAGGCGGCGATGTGTCTCGTTCCGGGGCCGGCATGGTCATCTCTTCTCCAGTATGTGTAACGACAGGCGAGCGGATGTTTGCTCGCCCCCGAAAAGGGTTGTATAAAGTTTCTAAAGACTTGTGACTCTATTCACCGGCTCGCTCGGATCAAAAGGGCAACTCACGGTGGAAGGTCTTGTAGACCGCCTCGCGGATGCGATCCAAGAGACTCCTTGGAGTATGCTGAACAACCAGCCGACCCGTTGCCCCAAGGGGAATCTTCTCTTCATTGGGAAACGCCAGCTTGCAGAGGTAGTAGGGATCCAGTGGAGCGTCTTTCGCTATCTCCTGCTTTTGTTCCGTGGCGATTTCCCCACCGAATCGGCTTGAAAAGGGCGAGCCTTCCAGGTCTTCGGCCTTGAATGCGCTCATCTCCGTAACCTTGAGGAGTTGCGTCTTCTCCTCACCAATGGGGAACCACACCTTAACCTGAGCGCCCTCCTGGAGGCCGGAAACGTCGCTCTCAGGGACTAAGCCGTACACCACGGCGTCGGTGGTTGCGGCGATCTCCCCGACAATCGTGCCTTTCCCAAAGTGAGCGCCGGACTGAAGCGCCGGAGATAGCTGGGTAATCACTCCGTCAAAAGGGGCGATGATTCGGGCGCGGCTAAGGTCAAGCTTGGCCTTGCTCACCGCATCCTGAGCCTGAGACAGCTCGATGGACTTAATGGGCAATCCCCACAAGTCTTTTTGTGAGCTTTCGATGATCGAAATGCTCTTGCGAATCACCTCTTCCTCAAGGGACTTGCGCTTGAGGATGTATTCCAAGGGGATAACATTTAAGCTGAAGAGGTCCTGCCCTTCCCTCACCCTGTCCCCTTGGCGGACAAAGACCTTCTCGATGGGCGCATCGGCGGGAACGGCCAGTTGGAGCGTGCGTCCTGATTCCAAGTAACACGGATACACCGAGTGGTCCGACCACGGTCGGGTGAGGAGAACAATCCCCAGGATTATGAGTCCCAGGAGCACGGCAAATCCTCGAGGTCTAAAATTCATGTCCGATCTCTTAGCGTAGAGCGACACCGTCGTTCGCAGCACCGGTCGCATCACCATCATGCTGAAGATGGTTATTCCCATAATCACACCGATGGTTTTATCGAAGCGGTGGTAGACGCCCGCGGTTATCCCAATGTAGAGGAACACCCGGTACGTGAATGCGGCGATGCCGTATGTGGTGTAAATGAGCTTCTTTTGCGGACCGTCCGGCACATCCGTCACGGCATCCACGCCCAAGGCGCGGTTTTGTATCAACCAGCGCAGATGCGCGAATGATTTGCCCTGCAAGTTAGGGAGTTGCAGTAAATCGGTAAGGATAAAGTAGCCGTCAAGCTTGAGAAGCGGGTTTCCGTTAAAGAACAACGATGACGCAAGGGATATTGCCATCAGGTAAAAGGCTATGGAATTCACCAGACCCGGTTGCGTAAAATACCAGATATAGGTGGCGATCACCGCGGCTAAAAACTCGGAAATAATACCCGCCGCAGCGATCACAAGGCGCTCGTGGCGATCGGCGAGCCGCCAAGCCGCGGTGGTATTGCAATACAGGCACGGGAAGAAGATAAGAAACGCCACTCCCATTTCGGGCACACGCAACCCAAAGCTCTTTGCGGTAAAGGCGTGGGCGAACTCATGTACCAGCTTCACAAGCGCAATGGCAATCCACAGGGCGAGAAGATTGCGCATGTTGAAGAAAAACAGGTATTCCGCCTTCATCTTGGGAATACCCATCACCAAAAGATACCCTGCGCCGGGAATAAGGGCCAAAAAAAACGTCAAAGTGATCTTATTCACGAAGAAGCGCCATATAGGCAACGCCTTAGCCAGGAACGCGTCGGGATTGATAAGCGGCAGGTAGAGATAGTACACTTGCAGGATGGACCTGCTACGCTTTTCGGTATCCATGTGTTTCTTGAAGATGGATTGCGCCTGGGACGTCCCGTAGCTCGTCCCCAAGAGCAATCCTGCCCGCGAAAACTGGTCCACAAGGCGCGCCGCGTGCTCGAGCGTGAAATGGCGGCCCCTGAGCTTCAGGCGTTCCACGGCCTCGGGGATGGTGTACGTGCCGTCAAGAATGTTCAGCAGTTCGTATTCATACGGTGAAATGCGGAAAAACTTATTCGCCACGGGGTCTTCAAGCACGACCGCTCCGGCGTGTGAACCGCTGAAGGTCCGTTTGAGGACGTCTCTTCTAAATTTGGGTTTTACATCCGACATGACGGCGCCGTAATGGGAGTAAAAAGATGGGATCAGTAACGGTTCACCGGCCTTGAGAAGCCCTTCGCTCGGTGAACGCATATTTTTATTGAATATACATCGCTTTTGCGCATTGGAATAGTCATCGGCCGACGGACGGGTATTTCACGGGCCAAAACCGCACGACCGCCACCGGAGAGCGGCTTACGGCGCATATTACACCTGGAACGTATACTACCGATGTGCTTTCATAGAGTAAGATAGGGGGAGCTTTTATTGCAAAGCAGCTTTTTTCTACTAGTACTTCTTTGATTACATATTGGTGTAAGCTTACCAATCAAAGCGCCGTAGGGCGCCTCTACGGGAGATCATATCATGACGGAAAAAATGGAACTCGCGGCGCAGCTCTTGGCGAACGCACGACGCATCGTGGTGTTCACCGGCGCAGGCATATCCACGGAATCGGGCATCCCGGATTTCCGTTCACCTGGTGGAGTGTGGTCGCGATACAACCAAGAAGACCTTACCTATCAGAAGTTTCGCTCACACGAGAAATATCGAAAGCTCTACTGGGAATACGATAACGCTCGCTTTCCCGCCATGCGTGACGCCGAACCCAATGAGGCGCACAAGGCGATAGTAGAGCTGGAGAAAAGCGGCAGGCTCAGCGCTTTGATTACGCAAAACATCGACGGGCTTCACCAAAAGGCCGGGAATTCCAACGACCTCATCTACGAGCTACACGGAACGGTGCATAGCGTAACGTGCTTGGATTGCGGTGTTGCGTGGCCACGGAACGAAGTCGATGAACGCATGACCCGGGAAAAAACGGTAGTCCCCTATTGCCCCCACTGTAACGGTCCTCTTAAGTGCGGCACCATCGCATTTGGTCAAAGGCTCCCGGAAGACACCCTGCAAGCGGCGTTTCAGCATGCGGCCGCTTGCGACGTGTTTCTTACCATAGGCTCGTCTTTGGTGGTTCAACCCGCCAATTTAGCGCCCCTGGAGGCAAAGCGTCACGGAGCGCGGCTCGTCCTGGTGAACATGACCCCCACACCATACGACGGTTTCATGGACGTAACACTCACCGGTCAAGCAAGCCCCCTCATGAAAGACCTGATCACGGAGTTCAAAAACATCCTGGAAAGAAGGCGCCGCAAAAGTGAGGCCAAGCACGGAGGCGCGTCCTGATGCGAATTCGCGGGCCGACGTCCCGGCAGGGTAAAACTACATGAAAGGTCCACCTAAACCGAGCGTCACGCTCTCCAAGCAACTGGTGTCGGAGTTCCAGAGGACTATTCTGGAGCGATTTCGCACGTACGACCGTCCTTTGCCCTGGCGACAGCGGCACGATCCCTACAGCGTCCTCGTCTCGGAAATGATGCTTCAGCAGACGCAGGTGGAGCGCATTCTCTCCGCGTTTCCAAGATTCATGGACCGCTTCCCCAATCTCCAGGCGCTCGCGGACGCCTCTACTGCGGACGTCCTTAGGGAATGGGTGGGGCTGGGATACTATCGCAGGGCTGTGGCCTTGAGAGACGCGGCTCGCAAGGTAATCACCGACTTCAACGGGATTGTCCCGAACACGCCGGAAGAGCTGATAACACTCCCCGGCATTGGTCCGGCCACCGCGGGCGCTATAGCGGCCTTTGCCTACAACCGGCCGGTGGTCTTTATAGAAACGAATATCCGCAGGGTGTTCATTCACTTCTTCTTTGGCGACAAAGAGCCGGTCCACGATAGGGACATCCTTCCCCTCGTGGAAAGCACGCTCTATCGGCGGGCGCCGCGGACATGGTATTATGCCCTCACGGATTACGGGGTCATGCTCAAGAAAGCCGTGCCCAACCCGAACCGCAGGAGCGCCCATTACCACCGGCAATCCCCGTATGAGGGTTCCGTTCGGCAAGGCCGCGCTCGCATCCTGAAGGCGCTGCTGGAAACACCGAGCATGTCGTTGACGGAAGCGCTCGACATCTCTGGAGGGGATAGAGAAAGGCTATCGCGCATCCTGAACGCCCTCGTAAAGGAGGAGCTTATAGAGTATCGAGACGGCGTGGTGCGTCTGAAGGACGATGCGGAATCAGACTAACCGTTCACCGGGAACACTTTGACGCTGCAATGAACACATATTGTGAGATACATTTCTTCGCTTATACCAAAGTGCTTTCCAACGAGTAACATTGGTGATGACTCTTTTTGGGAAGGTAGGTTTTTTCGACGTCTATCTGAGAATGTTTATTATGCCGAAAGCGGCATTTTCTCCTTGAGAAAAGCCGGTTTCGGCAAGTGCGAAAGTTCTTGGAGAGGAGTTGGGGGAGAAGCCTTCTTTCAAGAAGGTTCTCCCCGATATTACTTCTTTGGCTGCGCATTGGTATTAAACCGTCGCCACACGAACCTGGGAGGGCGCATAATGGACATGCCGAGTTTCAGTAAAATACTCATCTTGATCGGCTTGGGTCTTGTGGTCGTGGGCGTCGTCGTCTTTCTCTTGGGGAAATCCGGTCTCCCTTTGGGGAATTTCCCCGGCGACCTGAAGTATGAGCGGCCGGGGTTTGCCTTCAGCTTTCCCATTGTGACGAGCATTATCATCAGCGTGGCGCTCACAATACTCCTGAACGTGGCGCTGTGGTTCATGCGGAAATAGGTGAGTGCAACCATGTCTATGAAACGTTCGCCCATTGAACCGGCAGATTCTCCTCCGGTGCGCACTATGCTGATCGCACGGGCCGTCTTCATCAAGTGGGAGAAGCTCCGCATCGTGTATAATATTCTCCTTTTGGTACTGTTGTGGTTTGTCGTTACTCCGATGACGCACAGGTCCGTATTGAATCCTTTTCTCCTTACCTATTATCTTCTGGGCGGTCTTGCGGCGAACATGTGCTTTTTCGCGGGACCGCTGCTGGAATCCTACTTGGCTTGGTTGAAGATACAATCCCCGTGGATAACTGCGGCGATTTTCATTGGAGGAGTCCTTGTCTCTGTGCCTCTTCTGGTGGCGTACATCTCGATGGTTCCCCGTCCTATGGCGGACTAGGCGCGGCGCTTCCCCACTAGGAGAAGCGTAACGGCATAGCGCGCCGGCCGCTTGCGAAATACCGGGCGAGGCTCAATGTCCCCGGTTCTCTCCGTGAAGATCGCAGAATATTTGTCATGCGACCACAAGGTGTCGCCGGCGGCGGAAATAGGCGTTGACACCACGCCCGTTGCGGTTTACTATTGGCAATTCAACCACATTTTTGAGGATGCCTCTCATGAGGGTCGGTCTTAAAATCTTCGCCGGAAACTCCAATAGAAAGCTTGCCGAAGCCATCACCAGATACATGGGTATTCCACTCGGCGCCGCTTACGTGGGATCGTTCAGTGACGGCGAAATCCAAGTGGAGTTTCGGGAGAACGTCCGCGGCATGGACGTGTTCGTCATTCAATCCACATGCCGGCCCGTCAATGACAACATAATGGAACTCCTCATTATGATTGACGCGCTCAAGCGGGCCTCGGCGAGCCGCGTCACCGCCGTCATACCTTTCTATGGGTATGCTCGACAGGATCGCAAGGTAGCCAGCCGCGCTCCCATTACGGCAAAGCTTAAAGCAGACATCATCACCGCTGCGGGAGCGGACCGCGTCCTCACTATCGACTTACACGCAGGGCAGATCCAGGGGTTTTTCAACATCCCGGTGGACCATCTCTACGCAAACCCGCTCCTGGCAGAGGCCATCAAAGTGGATCACAGGCCCGGAGAATGCACCGTCGTCTCACCGGACGCCGGTGGCGTCGAGCGAGCCCGCGCATTCGCAAAACGTCTGGGAAGCAACCTTGCCATCATCGACAAACGTCGCGCAAAACCCAACGAATCCGAGGTTATGAACGTCATCGGCGATGTCTCCGGGAATGACGCCATCCTCTTGGATGACATGGTTGATACGGCCGGCACCCTCGTGAAGGCGGCCGAAGCCCTAGAGAAAGCCGGCGCACGCAGCATATTCGCCTGTTGCACACACCCGGTCCTATCAGGTTCCGCGGTCGAACGCCTCAATAACTCACCGATTAAGAAGTTGTTCATCACGGATACGATTCCCACGGATGAAAAACTCGCATCATGCGACAAGCTGCAAGTGGAATCTGTGGCGCCTCTTCTGGGAGAGGCTATCAGCAGAATACATCGAGAGGTCTCCGTGTCGGAGCTTTTCATATAATGGAGGACTTGGAATGCACACGATTACATTGGAAGTTGACAAGCGCAATGAATACGGAAAAGGCCCCGCACGTAGACTACGAGCAACCGGGAAAGCGCCCGCCATTCTCTACGGGAGAAAATCCGAGCCCATCTCCATAAGTGTCGGCTTGCACGAATTCAGGAAGCTCCTGGAAAAAGAAGGCGCAAACGCCATCTTTGATCTCAATATCAACACGGATTCGGGTGTGGTCTCCCGCAAGGCCATGCTCAAAGACCGACACATCAGACCCATCGACGGAGCCATTCTGCATATGGATTTCCTCGAGATCCGCATGGATGAAACCATCGAAGTCTCGGCTCACCTGGAATTCGTAGGAGAGCCCATCGGTGTGGAAAAAGGCGGCTCATTCCAGATTATTCTTCGTGAACTCAGGATCGAGACCCTGCCCAACAACATCCCGGAAAAGATCGAAGTGGATGTGTCGAATCTTGATCTTGGGCACTCCATCCATGTGGAGGAAATTATACTCCCCGAAGGCGTGAAACCCCTCATGGACCCCAGCTTGGCGGTGGCCACAATCCTGACCCAGCGCAAGGAAACCGAGGAAACGGAGGAAGAAGCTCCGGAAGAGACACCACCCCCCGCCGAAGCGTAGACTTCATCGCACTGCGCAAATATTTTGGGGGGAAGCTGCGTATAAGCGGCTTCTCCCCAACTCTTATACCGATGCGCTTTGAAACGAGGAATAGCGACGAAGCGCGTTTTTGTACTATAGGTTTACCTAACTGCTATCTAAGAATGTTCCACAATTGCCGAAATCGGCATTTTCTCCTCGAGAAACGCCGGTTTCGGCAATAGTGGAAGTTCTTGGAGAGGGGTTTGGGGAGAAACTTCTTTCAAGAAGGTTCTCCCCGATATTACTTCTTCGCCGACGCCTGCTTTTTTGCCTCATCCCAGAGTGCGTCCATTTCTGTCAAGGTCGCCTCTTCCAGGGTCTTTCCTTGCGCTTTTAGGCGCAATTCGATGAAGCGAAAGCGTTGCTCGAACTTATCCGAGGTCTCATTAAGGGCCGTTTCCGAATCAATGTCCAGGTGTCTGGCCACATTGGTTAGGACAAAAAGCAGGTCCCCGTATTCTTCCCGAATACCGGCGGAGTTGTTGTCCTCCACGGCCTCCATGAATTCCTCCAGCTCCTCTTTGACCTTCACAAGGACGTCTTGGGGCCGTGTCCAATCAAAACCCACTCCGGCGGCCCTCTTCGTGAGCTTTTGCGCCCTCGACAAGGCCGGGAGCGATCTTGGGATACCGTCCAGCAGGGATGCCTTTTTTTGCCGGTTTTTCTCCGTGGCCTTGATCTTGCGCCAGTTGGCGATAACGTCCTCCGCGTCTTTGACGTGGGTGTCGCCGAAGACATGTGGGTGCCTGCCGATCATCTTGGCGCACACGCCTTCGAGTACGGCGTTTACACTGGTAAACCCCTGCTGCTCGAACATGTAGGCGATAAATGTGGCTATAAAGAGCACATCCCCCATTTCATCGGTGATGTCGTCGTAATCCCCCCTGTTGAGCGCCTCGATCAGCTCGTGGTACTCTTCCATAAGGTAAGGGTGAAACGATTGGGGTGTCTGTTTTATATCCCAAGGGCAGCCGTTCTCCGCACGAAGGGCCGCAATAATGTTCAGCATCTTTCTGAAGGCCTCTGCGGCCGAGTCGGTGGTTGTGGTCATTTTGACATTCCCATGAAAACGCAGTAATGGCTTACCGAACTGAAGACGGCTTTGCGCCGGAAATATCCGCTCCGGCGGTCTGCTCGTGGCCGACCCAACATCTTAGGCCGGCGTGAGAATACTTGTCAATCGGAAGCCGACGAGCAAGACCCCCCGATAGAACGCGGGAGGACCCGTTGCGTACACTAAGTTAATGATTACCTATTCCTTGTGATGGTATCAGGGTACGAGAAAATTCCGGCTTATCACCGGCAATAATTTACCGGCGGAGGCCGGCCTCTCTCCCGAACGTGGTTTGCAGACATTGAATATCTGGTTGCTTCTCGCGAGGGAAAGGACTATCATTCCGCCGTAGTTTACTCACTTTGGAGTAAGGGCGGTTAATCATTAGCGAATGAGGAAGCGACCATCCTATGGGTCCGATTGCCGGCAGTGACGATTGGCCGGATTGCGGGCGCAACGAGGAGCGATAGCGCTTATTGAACACAGTAGTGTCGGATAGGGAATACGTTCCCCGCAAGGTAAGTTTCGATAATATCGGCGCCTTTCAGGCCCTTGTGGGAGAGCTGTGCAAAAATATAAAGCACATGGAAAAAGTCCTGAACTTGACGATTTCCGTTAAGGGAAATTCCTTGTCAATTTCGGGGAAGCCGCCCAATGACGAATTGGCCGAACGGCTGCTCAAACAATTCTATCCTCTGGTGCGGGACGGGTATCCGCTCAGCGCCGTAGACATAGACCAAAGTATTCGCCTGTTGTCGCAAAACACGGACGCAAAAGTGCGTGATCTCTTGCGGGACAATATATTCACGTCGGTGGGCAAGCGGCCCATTACTCCGAAAAGCCTCAACCAAAAGCAATACATACACGCCATACAGACCCACGATATTGTATTCGGCATCGGACCGGCCGGGACGGGCAAGACCTACCTGGCAATGGCGACGGCCATGGCCGCTTTCAGCAAGAAAGAAGTGAGGAGAATCATCCTCGCGAGACCCGCAGTTGAGGCCGGTGAAAAGCTGGGTTTTTTACCCGGCGATCTCTACGAAAAGGTAAATCCTTATCTGCGTCCGCTCTATGACGCATTGCACGATATGATTGATTTTGAAAAGGCTTCTCGGATGATAGAACGAGGGGACATCGAGGTGGCGCCGCTCGCATTCATGCGTGGTCGCACACTCAATGATTCTTTTGTAATTCTTGACGAAGCGCAGAACACCACATCGGAACAGATGAAAATGTTTCTCACGAGATTGGGCTATTCATCTAAAGCCGTGATTACCGGCGACATTACCCAGATCGACCTGCCGGACGGCGTGCGATCGGGTCTGGTTCAAGCCCGTGAGTTACTAAGCGAAATTGAAGGCATCTCTTTCGTGTATTTCGATGACCGTGATGTGGTTCGTCATCCTCTCGTACAGGAGATTATTCGAGCGTACGAAAAATCCGGACAAACCAATAGAGGCCGGAGAACCTAAACGAACATGCCGGAAAGAACCGACAAACTCAAGGCGCTGAAGAAGAACAAAAAGCCGGAACCCAAATCATGGTCTGAGAAGGTGATTGCCGCGATTACCCAAACCATGCCGGAGGCGGCGAATGTTCTTGCCGAGCCGAAATGGCAGCGCTGGACACTTATCGTCGGCGCGTCACTGGCGGCGGCGTTTATCATCGCCCCTAAGTCCATGACCACATACGATTTGATCCTCGGCGAGCCCGCCCACGAAACGGTTATTTCACCAATAACATTCAAGGTTATAGACGAAGCCGCCACAAAGAAGAACGAAGATGAAGTCCTTAAGTCCGTGCGGCCGGTCTACAACTTCGACGATGAGATGGTTCACGACGTACAAGCCCGCATAGACGCAGGCTTCGGCTTCATGTCACAGTATCTCAGCCGGGAGGAATCCAAATCCCTAGAAGACGACAAGCTCCCTCAGCCCACCGAAGGTCAGGCGCCCAAGACCTTTCGCTTGTTGGACGACGATGTCTTGCGACTGCGCTTCGAGAACACCATAGGCGCGAGCGTTTCTCACGCAGCCTTTGAGCTGCTTAAGTCCTACGGGTTCAATTCGCGACTTCAACGGGATTTGCGGTCCTTAGTGGTGCCGATTCTCGCCAAAGGAGTCGTGCAAAGCCGTGAATTGCTCATGCGAGACGGGAAACAAGGTATCCTCCTGAAGGTGAAATCCAAGGAAAAGATAGAGCCTTTTAAGGAGGTTTCCCAGCTTTACGATCTCCATGAGGCCATAGAGACCCTGAACTCAGAAGAAAACGACTCGACCCGTGACCCGGCGTTAACGGACGTCATGCGCCGTCTGGCGAGGGATCTCATCAATGTGAACATCTCCTACGACCGGGAGAAGAGTGAAGCCCTCAAGCAGGAAGCCAAAGCCCAGGCCAAACCTGTGTATTTCCAAGTGGAAAAGGGTGAGCCCATCATTCGCGAAGGCGAACCGGTGAACGAAGGGCATGTTCGCAAGTTCGAGGGCCTCTACAGCGTGAATCCTACGTACAGCCGCTACATGATGCTGGCGGGGTTCTTCCTATTGCTGGTGTTGCTGCTCAGGCTGAGTTCCTATTTCTCCGAAAAGCACTTGGGTCGAGCGCGTTACGCAACCGACGACTTGACCTTGATGTGCCTCTTGCTCTTGGGCGTCATCATCATGATGCGGTTCATTTATGTGGGATCGACTCTCATTGCCCCAGGTAAATTGGGGATCACTCCAAACAATCTGTGGTTCGTTGCGCCCGTGGCCACCGGAGCCATGCTTGCCGCCCTCATGGTGGGCGCCGGACTAGCCTTCGTGTTCTCCGCAATGGCCGCCATTGCCGCCGCCCTTACCGTGGAAGGCGACATTTACCTCCTGGCGTACTTCTTTCTCTCGGGCATCGTGGGACTCCACGGAATGACCCGTGTGCTCGATCGCACCTCTATTCTCAGGGCGGGCTTGGTGGTGGGGCTGTTGAACATGCCCGCCATCTTAGCCATTAAATTTGCCCTCGGCCAGGTGAATGCCGTCACGGATCTGCACCTCATGGGATTGGGCTTCTTGAGCGGAGTGCTCTCGGGAATCCTGGTGTCGGCTTTGGCGCCCCTCCTTGAACCCTTGGGCTACATTACGAACATCAAGCTGCTGGAGCTGGCGAATCTCAATCATCCCCTGCTCAAGGAAATGTCCCAGGAGGCCCCCGGCACGTACCACCACTCCATCCTCGTGGGGAACCTTGCGGAGTCCGCAGCGGAACTCATCGGCGCAAATCCCCTTTTGGCAAGGGTCGGCGCCATGTATCACGACATCGGCAAGGTGGGAAAAAAGACGAAGCCCTCGTACTTTATGGAGAACCAACGAAGGGGCATGAACCCCCACGACAAACTTGAACCAAGTATGAGCGCCTTGATCCTCGTCGCCCACGTGAAAAATGGCGTGGAAAAGGCCAGAGAACACCGCGTAGGCGCTCCCATTATCGACATTATCCAACAACACCACGGCACAAGCTTGATTAAATTTTTCTATGCGAAGGCCATTGATAAGGCGGAAAAAAACCACCAAACCGTGAGCGAGGATAAGTACCACTATCCCGGCCCGCGGCCCCAAACCAAGGAAGCCGCGCTCGTTATGCTTGCGGATGTGGCTGAGGCGGCCTGTAGAAGCATTGTCGAGCCGACACCGGCGCAGATCCAAAAGCGTGTGCAGACGCTCATCATGACGCTGTTTACCGAAGGAGAGCTGGATCAATCCACCCTAACGCTCAAGGACCTCCATGCTATAACAAAGTCCTTTGTGCGGGCGCTTCAGGGAATGCTGCACGTCCGTGCGGAATATCCTAGAGACCAGAAAGAACGAGAACAAAAGGAGAGCGAATCGCACCCGAAAGTCAATGGAGATTCTCATAGACAACCGACAGACAAGGATAGACATAAACCAGGAAGACCTCCGGAAGAAGGCGGCGCAAATATTAAACGACTTGGGTTGTGATCCGGAATCGGCCGTGTCCATTTCCTTCGTGGATAGCGTAGAGATGACGGAACTGAACCGCCTGTATCGCTCGAAGGACGGCCCCACGAATGTGCTGTCCTTTTCCCAGCGTGAGGGCGAGGCCGTCGGACGCGACGGAGCCTTACTCGGAGACGTGGTAATCTGCGGCGAGAGAGTCCGGTCCGACGCCGAAGACCTGGGCTACACCATCGAGGAAATGACGTTGTACGTCTTGATCCATGGAATTTTGCACCTTGAGGGCTTCGACCATCAGGATGAGTCCGCCGAAAGGGATATGAGCGCCCGTGTGGAGGAGATCTTCCACCGCTATTATCCGTGACGGGATGTGTGAAGGGGAAGTATGAAAGAAGCGTTGCGTGAGGGACTGACCTACGAATTCCGTTACACGGTCCCGGCAGACAAGACCGTGCCGTATCTTTACCCTGAAGCCTCGGAACTGGGCTCGATGCCGAAGGTCTTCGCCACGGGCTTCCTGGTGGGACTCATCGAGTGGACGTGCATTCAAGCCATCAATCCACACCTAGACACCCCCAAGGAACAATCCGTGGGCATTGGGGTGAACCTGACCCATACCGCGGCCACGCCCGCAGGGTTCACCATCACCGTGAAGATCAAGCTGGAAAAAATGGAAGGCCGCAAGCTGACATTCTCCGTGGCCGCAAACGACGGTGTTGACGAAATCTCCACCGGTGTTCATGAGCGCTACATCATAAACGCAGAATCCTTCAACAAGAAAGTGGCACAAAAGGCCGACGCTCACACGGGTGCGCAAACAAATAAATAATATCGGGGAGAACCGTCCTAAACGAAAGGATGAGCCCCCACTATTACTTCTTTGATTCGGCATTCGAATAAGTCAGCCCGTGCTCTGTTGACGATTTACCTCCCTCTGACCAAGGGGATTGAGGGGGTTAATCTTGGCCTTGCCCCCTTATCAGGCACGTATTTAAGAAACTCACGTCTTTTTCGGTGATGTCTTCAGATATGGATAGCGGATCACGCCCACTTACGTCCCCCAGATGCGCATTCGACGAATCGACGATTTACGTCCCCCTGACAAGGGGGATTGAGGGGGTTAATCTTGCTAGGTGGCTCCAGTAGGGATTTTACTTTTTTGACTTGACAAGGTAATATTTTAGCATATCATAGAAAGTAGAGCAGAGACAATATTTCTTCAGGCAATGTTGACTTTTTTGGGGGGACCTCAGAGAGCCCAAGCGCCCCTTCACCCAGCAACCTTCGGCAAGAGACTCATCTCCCGATACGCGATACGAAGACGCACACTCTGCTGATCATGGTGGCCGACCGCGTCATGTCAGCGCCAAGAAGAAGATCACCTCTCTCATGCGGTGAACCGTTCCCCCAGGTAATCGTTTCAAGCGGTGTATCGTTCCCGGTACATGACTGCTGTTCCACATCAATTGTCCCACGGGACGGAGTTGAAGTACCGATCGAGTTTGTTAAGGTAGAGTCGCGTAGTCCATGTCGCGCCGAATTTGATTTCCGCGCTTTCTCCCACGCGAATCTCGCCGATCAGGGCAAACGGGGTCGGCCCGAACTTCTTCTCATGAAGTTCTTTGATAAGCTGGTGGATCTCGGTGTAGACGTATTGCGGGTAGCGTTCCAAGAGAAACGCCTCGAATATCTTCTGCTTGGAGACCCCCGATAAGGCCTTTACGGCCGCAAGTAGTGTCTCGGAATCTTGCCTCTCGGGAACCCCTTGACCGTCATGATTGAGGAAGCTTCCATCAATCGGGATGTTTCGACCCGAGAGATCACGCAATCTCACTTGTTCCATCATGTTTCGGCTGGAAAAGGGGCCGTAGTGGTAATCCATGCCCACGAAAAACAGCCACGATAGGTCGTTCTTGCGGGCCGCCCGCGCCCCGTATTGAATGAACAGCGGCCTCAGAGCGGCGACACCCACGTCCACGCCTCCGGGCAATGTATACATGTAGTCCGTCAGTTCCTGGTCCGTGAACTCCTCGCCACGGTCCTTCATGGCCTGGCGAGCCCGAAAGAGCTTCAATTGCATGGACCCCTTGCTGCGCACTATATGCGCCAGCTTGTCTATTTCCTTGTCAACCGTCTTCCTGATCACACCGGGGAAGTTGTCGCAGTCTTTGCGTAGTTCCTGCGCCATGCGCCCTGAAACCACCTCGATGTCCCCTGCCGTGCGGCAGGCAAGAAGCTGGTCCCAGTACTTTTCGCGATACGCCGCGTAATATTTCGGTATCGGAGGAATATCAAGATATGCGCCATACTTCTCGAAAAACTTCTTTTCGGCGCGCTGAAGCAACGCCTCGTTTCCGCCTCGCCGCGCCCCATCCACCAAGAGCGGGTCCGCATGGAATCCCGACTCGATGGAAATAAGCGTCGCAACTACGGCGGCGATCTCTTTGGAAAGGGGGAGATGGTTACGTTCAATGGCGCTGATAATGGCTTCCACCCATTCGCCCTGTTGGTGCACAGGGCAATTCCACGGCTTGAGAGAGATAAAGCTTGAGAGCCATTGCTTTAGGGATTCACGATCCATGGGTTGGACTACTTCCCGGAGGAGGCGGTCCTCTTCCGAGAGCGCAGTCTTATCGTATGCGACCGCCACCGTAGACGTGCCGTCATCGCTCTTTTTGTCGGCCTCAGTTGAAGTAGCCTCGGTTCTTTTTACGGCCGCTTTACCCGGGGAGCCCGACGAGATATATCGCTCGAATGTCTCGGAGATATTGGCGCACGCGTCTCCATACATCAGGGCCATGCAGATGGAGAGCGATGCGACACCAATGAAGAGTGCGAGCGTCTTGCGGCCACGGAGATCGACGAAGAGGGAGTATCGCGTCTGTCTGGTCATACTAACGACCTATAATTTCACAGGAACAATGTCAACCGTCTTAAGGGGGGACGAGTAATTTGTCGTACGAGACCGCTCAGGCAGGTCTCCGCCTCGTGTTAGCGAGAGTGAGTCGGCTCAAAAGCCGCCCTACCCTGCGTCCAAGGCGGTGCGGACCGCATCGAGCATCTGTCGCACCTTGAAGGGCTTGGTGAGCCTAATGGGAGCCCCGGGGCCTTCAAACTCCGGGACCTCCGAAAAATGCCCGCTCGCAATAAGGATCTTCACGGAAGAATCCATGTGAACCAGCTCGTCTAAACACTGTTTACCGCCCATAACGGGCATGATTAAATCCAGGATCACCAGAGAAATGTCGGCGCCTCTTTCTTCGTAAATTTCCAGGGCTTTTCGGCCGTTTTCAGCGGTGAGGACGTGATAATCAGCTTTTTCCAAGATCCTCGTGCCGAGTCTCCGAATGTCCGCTTCATCGTCCACCAGGAGAATGGTTTCCGTGCCGCCTCGGGAGTTCTGCTCTTGAACGAAATCCCCCACATGAGGGGTTGCGCTCTCAATGGCGGGGATAAATATGGTAAAGGTGGTTCCACGCCCCAGTTCGCTGCTGCATTCTATGAAGCCGTGATGCTGCTGCACGATGCCGAATACCACCGGCAGACCTAAACCGGTGCCTCGCCCGACCTCTTTCGTAGTGAAGAAGGGCTCATAGATACGCTCCAGCGTCGCCTTGTCCATGCCGGTTCCCGTATCGGACACGCTGAGCGCCACATATTCACCCACTTTTACGTCGAGCTTTGTCGAGTGTATGTCCTCGTATAAGCAAACATTCGCAACCTGGATTCGCAGCACGCCCGTGTCGGGCATGGCGTCGCGGGCGTTCACGGTAAGGTTCATAAGAATTTGGTTGATCTGAACGGGATCCGCGCTAACGAGCGCAGGTTCGGGCGGCGTAACGATTTCAATCTCAACCATCTTGGGGATGACCCGAGTAAGCATCTTCCGGAACTGGTGAACATGTGTGTTCAGATTGACCGGTTCCTGCTTGATATCCACCTTCTTGCTGAAGGACATCAACTGGCGAACGAGCTGGGCGCCGTCATGGCCCGCCTGCACTATTCTTTGGAGATCGTCATATTCCGGGTCGTCTTCCGTCTTCTCGACCAGCATGAGCTGAGAAAAACCTAATATGACCGTCAGCAGATTGTTAAAATCGTGAGCCACTCCGCCGGCGAGCACGCCCAAGGCCTCCATCTTTTGGGCTTGAAAGAGCTGCGTTTTCAAGGATGCCCACTCGGACATGTCCGCGATGAACAACAAGACGGCCGGTTCGCCCAAATAGTCAATGCACGTAGGCCATACGGAAACATCGAATACTTGGCAGCCTTTCTTTCGAGCCTTCAGCTCGTATGCGGCGAAAGAGGACAATTCATCTTGAGTCTTTCGGCGACTCTCGGCGATGATCTCCCGGTGCTCCGAGGATAGGAAACGCCCCATAACCGCCCCCAGGACCTCATCCGAACCCTGGTAATCAAACATGCGTAAGAACGCTGGGTTGACATAGCGACATTTGTCATTTTGAAAAATCGAAATACCCAAAGGAGATTGTTCAATGAGGAGACGATTGAAACACTCCGAGGCCCGGAGAGCGCTTTCAGCCTTCTCTTGGCTGGTAACATCGGTTATAACGCCGATGATCTTCCGTGGAGTTCCATCCTTGTTCCGAAGGATTTGGGCCTTCTCTTGAAAATAGTGACGGGCGCCGTCTTTCGCCGCAATACTGTATACCAGCGAAAAATGGAGGCTATCGCCGGCAAGGGCGTCCTTCAGAGTTTGCCGCACGTGGTCTCTGTCATCAGGATGCACGAGCGCGAGCCGGTCATCCGCCGTACGCGGGTAGTCGTCCGGTGAGTATCCGAGTGTGTCGTACGTGTGGCTATAGTGAGTGATGCGCTGTTCAGCCATATCATATTCGTAGATATGGTCACTCGCACATTCCGCTGCTATGCGGAATCGTTCCTCACTTGTACGTAGCGCCTTTTCGGCTCGATGCCGCTCGATTGCGTAACGAATGGACCGCTCGAGGCCCGGGCCGTCCACAGACCCTTTGGCGATATAGTCTTGCGCTCCCATGCGAAGCGCGTCGGACGCCAATGAGTCATCCGCCGCCCCGGTCAGCACCACTATGGGCACATCGGTTGCGTAAGCCTTCATCCTGATGAAGGTATCCACCCCAACGCTGTCAGGTAGACCGAGATCCAACAAGATGAGATCCGGGCAATCCTCCCCAACCTTGCAGATTGCGGGGGACAGCCGTTCAACATGCTCAATCTTTATGGAATGTGAGGATAAGTCTGCAAGCGATTGTTCAAGGAGCATTACGGAAATGGGATCGTCTTCCACCAGTAGAACACGAATAACCGTGTTCATAGTAGCCTCCGATGTGCCGTTCACAGGGTGTGAGGCAGCGGCGCTCCGCTGCGGACACGAGGGGAGACTGATCTCCCTTACCCGACCTTGTGACACTGAGTGGTTGGCTCAATTCCGGTGAACTGGTACCTGTATCCAAATGAACCGCATTTTCCGGCCTCTCGACGAACATGTAGGCGCCGGAAACGGCAAAGAAAGAATCGAGAGAGAATCCTAATAGATAGGAATCACTGCCGACGCGGTAAAGCGTCGTTGAGGATTAATCTTGACAGCAATACACGTCTCGCTGCCGCTGAAATGTGTCGAAACTCTTTACGAAAGTAGGTGTGTATTCCCTGCTCGAATGTACCATTTCCAAATCGTCGAAAAACACGGGATTCACATCCTTGCGTCAATACAATGATAACGAATGATGCCACAAACACGCTGTTCTTCTTTTTACCGCAAGCGGTAAGAACTTAACGGCATATAACACACTGTACAACATCCTGTATAGTTTACAACACTAGGCCCTTAATAGGAAATATTTTCCTGATCTTCGGGTGGACAAGCATGACGCGAAGCCCATGAGTAACATACCGGCACAAAGTAACGCAGGCGCCCTAAAAGATGGGCGGGTCATTTGTTTTGGCTCCTTTCGTTTCAGTCTGGGTGGATGAAAGTGCAGGCCATCCCGTAAGCTGTGGGACGGCCTGCAAATTTAACCATCTAAGCCGCTTTATGGTTTACGCTACCGTGCCTTATTAATGCGGAGCAGACTGCACGTGAGTCAGCGGCTTGCCGTCGAGCGCTTCCGCTTGCGCATTCTCCAGCTTCTTGATGTCTTCAGGCGTCATCTTAGGTCGATCCACTTTGATCGTCAGTTTGTTGAGCTTGGCGGTCAGCGGGAACGGCGGTTTATAATCCGCATCGTTCACTCCGGTCAGCGTGTCGGAGCCGATGTCGAAGCTCTCGTCCCATTGCAGGATCATCGGCAATGTATGGGGCATGGTTATTGTTTGGACAGTTTTGCCGTCCACTTTGAATATGCCGGTACCGGAACGGCCGAGGCCACTCAGGTTATTGAAGGCCAGCGTGCCTACACCGAGTCCATCATATTTGAAGTCGAATTCCAGTGTGTGTTTGCCGGGAGTAAGCTCCGGTCCTTCCCACCTGATACGCTTCAAGTCAAGAAGATTCCAGAGGAACACCGGTTTACTCTTTAACAGGTAGAAGCCGTACCCGGCGAACCGTCCGCCTGATGTCAAGATCATGCCTTCTGCGCCGCCTTCCGGCACTTCGATATCAGCCGTGATCGTGTACGAACTGTTGAGAAGGAATGGTGAATCGCCTTGAGGTAGGCCTACCATCGGTCTCGTATAAACAAACTCAGTGCGACCGGCGGTGATATTGGGGCGAGGCGCTACGATTCGAGCAGCGACCGAGGCGTCAAGAGGGAAGACCTGATACTTCTTCGCTTCTTCGATGAATATTTTCTTCAACTCTTTCAATTTGTCCGGATGTTTATCAGCGAGATTCTGGGATTGGCTGAAGTCGGTGTTTAAGTTGTACAGTTCGAGAACCTGATTATTGAGAGGGTCGGGATTAGCCGCGCTGAAAGCTTCCCATGGGGCGCGGTTCACTTTGGTGCTCAACAGCCAACCGTCGTTATAAAGCGCCCACTGACCCATCATCTCGAAATATTGGGTTTTATGCTGTGACGGCGCTTTGGAGTTCTTCTCATCAAAGGTGTAGGCGAAGCTCGTGCCTTCAATGGGCGCCTGTTTGATGCCGTCTACGTATTCGGGCGCCGGGATACCGGCCACTTCGAGAATGGTCGGCACTACGTCAATGACGTGACAGAACTGATCGCGCAAGGCGCCTTTGTCCTTGATGTGACCGGGCCAAGAAATGCACATACCCTGGCAGATACCTCCGAGCTTTGAGGCGTTTTGCTTGAACCAGGTGAACGGTGTGTCAAAAGCCCAAGACCAGCCCGCCGACATGTGATTGTAAGTCTGTTCCGTGCCCCAGACGTCATACCATTTCATTTGAACGTCTACCGGTACTGTGACTCCGTTAAAGAACGCCACTTCATTGGGTGTGCCCAATGGTCCACCTTCAGCGCTGGTGCCGTTGTCGCCGTTGATGTAGATAATGAGCGTGTTGTCGAGCTTGCCTATATCCGCGATGGTCTGGATCACTCGGCCTATTTCATGGTCGTTGTAGGCGGCGAAGGCGGCGAAAACTTCCACCTGCCGAATGTAGAGCTTTTTCTCTTCAGGGGTACAGTCATCCCAATTTTTGATGACATTCGTCGGCCAAGGCTCGAGTTGGGTGTCCTGAGGAATAACTCCAAGGCGCTTCTGGTTCTCAAAAATTCGCTCTCGCAATTTGTTCCAGCCATCGTCGAAGAGGTGCATGGCCTGAATCTTTTCCACCCATTCCTTGGTCGGATGATGGGGCGCGTGCGTAGCGCCGGGAGCGTACTTAATGAAAAACGGCTTTTCGGGTAACGTCTGGTGGATTCTATACAAATAATCGATGGCGTCGTCGGCCATGCCGGTAATAAGATTCCAGCCCGGTTTACCATCGAAGGGATAAATCTGCGTGGTGTTGCGGAACAGGTTGGGCTGCCATTGGTTCGAGTCGCCACCAACGAAGCCGTAGAAATATTCGAAGCCCATACCGGTCGGCCATTGATCAAACGGTCCCACCTGACTGGCCGCGAAAGCCGGGGTGTTGTGGTCTTTACCGAACCAAGAGGTGGCATAGCCGTTATCCAGCAGGATACGGCCGATGGTGGCCTTATCCTTGGCGATGATGCTGTTGTAGCCAGGGAAGCCCGTGGATTGCTCCGAGATCACGCCGAAGCCGGCCGAGTGATGGTTGCGGCCGGTGATCAAGGCGGCGCGGGTCGGGGAGCAGAGCGCTGTGGAATGGATGTTGTTGTAGCGCAGACCATTTTCCGCAATGCGATCCATAGCAGGTGTCGGAATAACGCCACCAAATGTGCTGGGCACGCCGAAGCCCGCGTCATCCGTGATAATCAACAGGATGTTGGGCGCCTGCTTGGGCGGCACAATGCGCGGCGCCCACCAGTACTTAGACTGCAAAGCATCGTGCTTAATTTCGCCGCCGAATGGGGGATCCGGTGCGGGAAGCTGCTTTCCGTTGATGGTCGTTGTCGCGCTCGGGGAACCCAGTTCACCCGTAACCTGCTGGGCGACGGCAGGCGCAATGGACAGCATAAAGACCATGATGAAAGCTGGAATTGCCCATAGAGCCATTCTTCTATACATGTATTCCTCCTTTTAACTCCAACGTCAGGGGAAAGCCCCGTATCGGTAAGCTACAACTTCTCAGAATACCCAAAAGCCGGATGCAAACGGCAAAAGGGACGTAAATAATGAATATTGGCACCGTTAATGGTATTAGAATCAGGGTTCATTCCCATCCTCGCTGACATTGCACGCGCGCGTAGTTTACGAAAGATCGGTTAAATTACTCGGTGATTGGATTGCCGGTCTTAGTCGTCGTTCGCGAGGCGAGCCACAATTTCACCAATAGGGCCGTCAAGACAGCGTGTACCAACACCGCCGGCCACAAGAGCGGCCCGGACCATTCGCCACAAACGCCGATGCAAGCGAGATAGGCCGTTACCATGGCGCTGTAGGTCAACATGCCGAGCAATGCCAATCCCGGCAAGCAAGCGACGCCTAACGAAATCAGGGCGATGCCGGCCACACGAACTACCGGAATCGAAGCTCCGGTAAGCTCGTCGTTTAGCAATAATCGCCCGACGACGACAGGAACAACCAAAAGAGCGAAACCCGTGGTCGCTTCAGCAACAGCAGCGAGAGTCAGTACTTTTTTTCATTTGTCGAACCGCGTTTAGTCCCGCGACCGGGCAACGCCCTCAGCAGTTTGTTGTCGTTCTGCTACGGTGAGCTGACTCGGTTCGAGCCTAAACGTTAACTGGTTTATCTTACTCGTGAATTTGAATGGCACATCACAGTGTAGTAATGGCCCTTGAATCTAGCGGATGGCATAGTTACATTTTGGAGTGCGAATAACGGTGTTATATCGCACAAAAAGTCACAGGAAAGGCCATGTATTGAAATGAAAGGATTGTTGTTGACACCAGACGAGCGCGATATGCTGGAAGAAGAATGTGAAATGGCCCGAATCGAGGATGAAGCCTCTTTCCAGCAATCAGGATCGCTCACCCACACATGGTATGCGGTGGGGAGGGGTTGCGAGGTCATGAGTTTTCTCACTCGCAAGAGCATCAAAACGTTCGGTGCGATCACAATGGGAGCAAACCCCAAATGGCACTTTCGTTTTGAAAAAGAAAAGTTCAATGGTGACTCTTTCATCGGTCTGCTCAAGCAACTGATTCGCCAGTACGCGGAGAAGACAATTCATCTCCTCATCGAAAATGCTCCTTACCACAAGGGACCTAAGGTCCGGAAGTGGCTAGAAGTCAACAGCAGCAGCATCGAGGTTTATTTTCGGCCAAAGTATTCTCCGAAATTTAATGCGACAGAATACGTCTGGCGGAAAGTCAAGCGCCAGACCACGCACAATCGGTATTTCAAGACCGCAAAAGAACTCGCTGGAGAACTCTTTCGGAGGTTCAACTGATTTCAAGGCAATCCAGCTTCTCTCAGAAACATTATCGCCGCGTTCTTATGACCGCTATTTTTTTAAAGACCAGAACTACAAATTACGGGATTCACATTGTTCCTTCAAGAGACCAAATACAACTTATTCTACAAAAACGTCGTTCTTGTTGGTACCGCAAGCATTGATCGTAAGCCGGTAAAAACGCAACCGCATGTGAAACATTCTACAACATCCTGTATAGTCTACAGTACCAGGCCATAAATGGGAAACCATTTTCCTGATCTTCGGGTGGCTTTGCCGTGTGTTCGAGGGGCGGCCTGCAAAGAAAAGGCGTTTTTCGCGTCGACTTCAGTTCGGCGCCTGACATGGGGGTATAGACAATGATTGATCTGCATACGCATACGACCGCTTCCGATGGGAGGTGTTCCCCTCGAGAACTGGTTCAGGCGGCCGCCGCCCGTGGCCTTCGAGTCCTAGCCGTCACCGACCACGATAGTGTAACCGGAATTGCCGAAGCCGCCCGGGAAGGCGCCAAGCTCGGCGTAGAAATTGTGCCTGGGGTGGAACTCAGCGCAAAATGGGACTCGGGTATTCTGCATATCCTCGGTTACTACATCCGGACGCAGGATCCCTTAGTTCAGCGTTGTCTTGACGCCTTCCGAGGAGAGAGGCCGGATCTGTTTGCGATTTTCTTAGCCGCTCTTGAGGAGTCACGGTCGTCGAGAGGCAACACTGCGCCCGCTACATCGAAAGCCGGCGCTGAAAAGCCGCACGTGCCGCTCATTTACTCGGAAAGCAGTCCGTATTCTCCAAAAGCCAATGTGTCACCGGATCAGGCGATACGCTTTGTCCTCGCTGCCGGGGGAACGCCGGTTCTCGCTCATCCTTATACGCTGATTCTGTATTCACACGAAGATTGGGATACGATCATAACGAAACTCGCAGCTCTGGGAATACAAGGTATCGAGGCGTATTACCCTGCGCATACCTCGGCTCAAACCGCGATGTTTGTGAGGTCCGCAAGGGAGTTGGGTCTCCTCGTCACCGGCGGAAGCGACTTTCATGGAAATCTCGGCGGCTCCCGGGGCCGACTGGGCTGCATCGTGGAGCAAGCGGGCATACCCGGTCATCCCCTCACCTACTCCTTGATTGAGGCGTTGAAGCGTCGCGCCGAGGGGAACCGACGACGGGCGCAGGCCAATGCGCCGCCAAAATAGTATCTGCCGGAACCTTTTTGAAAACACGTTGGTAGTGCGTGGATCGGCGTCGCCGTTTTAGCAGGCGAGCAATGCGATGCCCTAAACGGGAATAGCCTTACGAAAACGCTTATCTCCAAGGCCGGAAAGGGAAGTCTAAAACTTTCGGGCCGGCCGTGGAGACGGAGTTGTGCAGGATTCGTTTGTCCCGAACACGCCGTAATGACGGACGTTCCTGAAAACGCCCGCACGTTCCCGAGAATATCCTGTTTTCAAGATCTTGTGGTACAATGTCTCAGCGTCCGTGAGGAATGTCGAGGGCATCCCAGGCGCCTGGAGCGCCGATCCCTCGGCGGTAGTGCTTTACCGAGCTTGAGGGGGCTCTACGCCCGGTGGACGGTTACGCAATCTTTCCTTTAATAGTGAGTGTACGACATGTGGCTTGTTCGTCTCGCCCTGCGGCGGCCTTATACTATAGCGGTGATGTCCTTGCTCATTCTGGTGATGGGTGGCCTATCCCTCAGCAGGATGGTGGTGGACATCCTTCCCGTCATCAACATACCGGTCGTCATGGTGGTCTGGAACTATCCCGGCCTATCCCCCGAGGACATGGAACGCCGGGTGGTGCTCATTAGTGAACGGGCGTACTCAAGCACCGTGAACGGGATCGAACGCATCGAATCCCAATCCATCCCCGGAATCGGGCTGCTTCGGGTATATTTTCATCCTGGGGCCGACATCGGGGCGGCCATAGCGCAGATCTCCTCAGTATCGAGCACGCTCCTGCGCATTGCGCCGCCCGGTATGCAGCCGCCCAATATCATTCAGTTCAACGCCTCGAACGTGCCTGTGGCGCAGCTCACCTTGTCCAGCGACAATCTCCCTGAGGAGAAGATTTTCGATTACGGGCTCCAGTTCATTCGTATACGGCTGTTTACCATACCGGGTCTGTCCACGCCCGCTCCCTTCGGCGGCAAAAGCCGGCAGATCATGGTACAGGTCAATCCTAATGCCCTTGCGGCGCGAGGACTATCACCGGCTGACGTGGTGACTGCGCTCCAAACTTCCAATGTTATCATCCCCGGCGGCGTGGCCAGAATCGGGAGCACGGAATACAACGTGCTGCTCAATTCGAGTCCTCGGGCGGTGGATGAGTTTAACCAGCTTCCCATAAAGGTGGTGGGGAACGCCCCGGTGTTCCTCGGTGATGTGGCCAAGGTATCGGACAGCTATGCGGAACAAACGAACATCGTTCGGGTGAACGGCCGTCGAGCCGCGTATCTCGCCATACTCAAACATGCGGACGCATCAACCCTGGCGGTCGTGGAGGCCGCAAAAGAGGCTATTCCCGAGATCAAGAAGGTTGCGCCCGAGGGCCTAGACCTGCGGCTTGACTTCGACCAGTCGGTTTTCGTGAGGGCCGCAATCCAAGGGGTGCTCTACGAAGCGGTGCTGGCAGCGGTGTTGGTGTCGCTCATGATCCTCGTCTTCTTGGGGAGTTGGCGCAGCACGATCCTGGTGTCCACCTCCATACCCCTGGCGATCTTCACGGCGATCATAGCCATGAATCTCATGGGGTACACGATCAATATCATGACTTTAGGCGGATTGGCCCTTGCCATCGGCATGTTGGTGGACGACGCCACCGTCACCGTTGAAAACATCCACCGCAACCGCGGTATGGGCAAGCCCCTGACCATCGCTATCCTCCATGCGACGGACCAGATTTCGGTTCCCGCCATCGTGGCGACCTTGGCCATCTGCGTGGTGTTCTTTCCGGTGGTGTTGCTCTACGGACCGGCCAAGTTCCTGTTCACTCCTCTGGCCTTCGGGGTCGTGGTGGCCATGCTGGCGTCATACCTGTTGTCTCGGACGCTGGTTCCAACCCTGTCCCGCATGTTGATGGAGCATGAACGCATCCATTACGAAGGGGATCACGTAAACCTCGCCGCGGACGCCGGGTTCATCGAGCGCCTCAATCACAAGCGGGACCGCGCTTTCGAACGCTTTCAAGGCGGGTATACTCGGCTGCTTGAGGTGACGCTAGCTCATCGCTTGTTCACCCTCGTTGTGGCGGGTGGACTCATTAGTATCAGTTGCGGGCTCATCTTTGTGGTGGGCACGGACTTTTTTCCCTCCGTAGACACGGGTATCATGAAGCTCCACTTCCGGGCGCCGCCGGGGAGTAGGCTCACAGAGACGGAAGAGATCGTGGCAAAGGTCGAGCGCCGCATTCGAGAGATTATCCCGCCGGCTGAACTCGAGACCATCAACGATCTTATCGGAGTGCCCGTTTCGTACAACCTGGCCTTTGTGCAGACCGCAAATGTGGGCTCTATGGACGCGGACATCCTCATCGCCTTGAAGAAGGACCACAAACCTTCAGCGATGTATCGCAAGAAGCTCCGGGAGGTCTTGAGCGACGAGTTCCCCGGTTCGAGCTTTTACTTTCAGCCGGCGGACATCGTGAACCAGGTGTTGAATTTCGGGTTGCCTGCGACCATAGACGTACAGATTGAGAGCGTTGATTTCGCGAAATCTTATCCGCTGGCCGTCAAGCTGCGGGACAGCCTTCAGCGTATACCAGGTGTGGCGGATCTGCACATTGCGCAGGTGGTGGACTATCCGGCGCTCCAGGTGGATGTGGACAGGGTGCGTGCGGCCAACCTGGGCATGACCCAACGGGATGTGGCCAATAGTGTGCTGATTTCGCTCTCGTCGAGTATGCTGGTGTCGCCGTCATTCTTCCTCAATCCCGTGAACAATGTGAACTACTGGGTGGCGGTCCAACTCCCCTCCAGCCGTGTGGATTCGATAGCGAGTCTTGAAGGCATTCCCCTGAGTGGTCAGGCGTCAAACCCGTTGCTTCAGTCCGATCAGCCGGGACCCCTCAACCAGACGCCCAACGTAGTGGCTCAACGGCTGGCGAATGTGGCCTCGGTGTATCACAGGGTCACTCCTGCGAATATCTCGCATTACACCGTGCAGCGGGTGCTCAATGTGAACGCCTCGGTTGAAGATAGAGACCTCGGGTCGACCGCCCGTGATATTCAAAAGGCGATTAAGGGCTTAGGGGAACTACCGCCGGGAACCCGCGTCACCTTGCGCGGTCAAAACCAGGTGATGAATGACTCGTTCCGCAGCCTGGGCTTAGGGCTGATCCTGGCCATTCTCCTTGTGTATTTCTTGATGGTGGCGCTGTTCCAGTCTTGGTTGGACCCGTTTATCATCATGATGTCGGTTCCGGGCGCCCTCGTGGGAGTGCTCTGGATGCTTACGCTTACCGGCACGACCATCAACGTGGAATCCCTCATGGGCGCCATCATGGCCGTGGGCATCGCTACGGCGAACTCAATCCTCCTGGTGAGCTTCGCCAACGACCTACGTGTAGAGGGTAATATCACCGCCCATGACGCCGCAATGGAGGCCGGGAGAGTGCGTTTACGGCCGGTGCTTATGACCGCTCTGGCCATGATTCTGGGTATGCTGCCTATGGCCCTTGGCCTGGGTGAAGCGGGGGAACAGAACGCTCCCTTGGGTCGAGCCGTAATAGGTGGATTGCTCGTGGCCACAGTCTTTACCTTGTTTATCGTGCCGGTGATCTACAGTCTCTTGCAAACAGGACTGCCGACAAAATATGTGCTCGAGGAGCGATTCCGGAAGGAATCCCAGGAGAACCACGCCTCATGAAAACCGACGCCAAACCCGTTCGTAGCCGCCTGTTTTTCCTCGTAGGGCTTTTGGCTCTTCTCGGAGCTGCGGGCGTAGTCTGGTTTATGCTCAACAGTCGGCGCACGGCTTTGGCCGAAGACGCTCAGGCGCGGCTGCACGTCATCAAGGCCGGTCCGGCGGTCAGCGTAGCGCCCGCGACAAGGTCACCCGAAGGACGCACCCTGCGTTACGTCGGCGAGACACGTCCATACGCAACTGTGACGCTCTACGCCAAGGTGAGCGGATATGTTCAAGAGGTCGCCGTGGACAAGGGCGACAAGGTGACGCGGGGTCAACGCCTCGCCGTGATCTATTCTCCTGAGCTGGATCGGCAGTATCAGGGCGCTCTGGCGGATGCGAAGAACAAAAAAGCTGATCTGGATCGCGCCCGACAGCTCTCGAAGAGCGGCGCCATGTCACCCCAAAATTACGAGCGTCTCGAGGCGGTGGCTCAGGTGGCTGAAGAACAAGCGGCCGCTCTACTGGTTCAGAAGAACTATCAGGAAATCACCGCTCCCTTTGACGGGACTATTACCGCGCGCTTCGTGGACCGTGGGGCCTTGGTGCAAAGCGCCACAAGCTCACAGACGAACGCGCTGCCTCTTTTCACGCTATCCCAATTAGATCGCCTGCGCGTGTCGGTGTATGTGGACCAGCGGTCGGCCGCATTGATCCAGGTGGCGGACGCCGCAATCGTCACGGATGCGGCCCGCACGGACGTACAACTCAAAGGGAAGGTCGCCCGCTTCAGCGGAGATCTCGACCCCAAGACCCGGACCATGCTCGTGGAGGTTGATCTGGACAACACCGAGGGCAAGATCCTGGCCAACAGCTTCGTTCGTGTGGCCCTAGATGTGAAAACACCCAGCTTTGTGCAGATTCTCGCCGCCGCCCTCGTGATGCGAGGGAACAGCTCCTTCGCGGCGATCCTCGAAGACGACAACATCGTGGCCTTCCATCCCATTGAAATACAAGAAAGCGACGGCAAGATGGTGCAACTCAGATCAGGCGTAACCGAAGGTGAAAACGTGATACTCAACCCCGGTGACACCGTAACCGAGGGCCAAGCGGCCCGCCCCATGCCCCACGCAGGCGCCGGTTCGTCATCGAAGAGGTAATATTGAGAAAACCCCTCCCAGAAACTTCCAGCATTAGCGGAATATCCATTTCTCTGCGCAAAGTGGACATTCCGGCGAAGCCTTAACTTCGCATGAAGATTTGGCGTCCGGGATGCGACGTACAACGACAACATGCAAGGCTTTTCGGTGTGGGAGTTGGAGAACCCCTCGCCTCTTTTGTCCCGGGAGTAAGCGGCGGCTCGGAGTCAGAGGGTCGTCGGGCAGTATCCGTACATCCCCCTGACAAGCGATACAGGGGTTTTGATTCTAAAATCAAATGATTGGATACTTTCATACTTCGGCGTGACGTAATGTCGTGGTCGTTCTTGGAGAGGGGTTTGGGGAGAAACCTCTTTCAAGAAGGTTCTCCCCAATGTTGCTTCGTTGATTATGTATGGGCATTATTGCGGGCCACACAGTGGAGCTATCCGCCGGCGTTCAGGCGCCAAATGGTCACGCAGAGATACGAGGCAAAGCTCACCCACACGAGATACGGGATCATTAAGGCTCCCGCAGTGAGGTTCACTCTGAAGAACGCAATCGTAGTGGCGGCGATTGCGAGCCACAAAAGGACAATCTCCAGCGACGCCCACTCTGGACTTCGTAACCCGAAGAAGAGCGCTGACCACACCACGTTTAAGGCCAATTGAACGAAAAACAGCGCCAGAGCGGGAATGGCCGCCTGCGATGGTCCGCTCCGCCAAACCAGCCACGCGGCTAGAGCCATCATGAAGTAGAGGGCGGTCCAGATCAGACCGATGGTTCTACCCGAAGGAGTCCACGAAGGCTTCTCCAGATGAACGTACCAGGTCCCCAGCGATGTCGAGGTAAAATGGGACCCTATCCAAGCAGCCCCGAAACACAGGACCATAAAGAGGATTAAAGCCGTCACCTGGGATGAAATCGTGGGTTGTGCAGCCAATGTGGGCTCCTTTCGCAGATTGGTGTAGTGGTTCGTCGGACTTGAGGAGGGCCTGCGCCGTGAACGCTATTTGTTCTTATAGTTTTTCATCCACACGGGTTTGAAGTCATATGTGGGATAGAATTCCGTCGTGAATGCGCCCCACGCTCGCTTCTCTATGGCCAAATTCACGTCCCGGAGCTTTTCCGCCGGGACACGGAGGGTCACCACTTGGCCTATGCCCATCATGACGTACCAGGAGACCACCTCGACGCCTTCAGGGGGGAATTCCTTCCAGAAGCCTGTCTTGTCCAGGTGCTCGTTGATTTGCGCCAGCGTCTTGCTCTGGTCGTGTTTTAACATGATGGTGAGCAAGATGGTTCCGTCGCCGGGTTTTTCATCCGCAGCCGCAACGGCCGGTGAGATCAGCGCAATGACCAAAAGCGCCGTGCATACTATGCGTGCCATTTGTCTACCTCCTGTAAGAGTGTTCATCGCTTACGAGTTTGAGTTCCCTGGGGATAATTCCGTTCGTCGGAGATTTCCTCTGGCCATAGAAGCGAAAACGCCCAGGCCGCAGGAGATCCCGAAGACTAAAAAGGCGGTGTCCATGCTCTTCATGAAGAGGTGATGGTTCTCGGAAACGAGCGTCACTCTCCCGATGATTATCGAGAAGATCACCGTCGCCGTAGCCATACTGAGCATCTGTCCTATGAGCCGCATTGCGGCCACAGCCCCTGAAGCGAGCCCATAATAGCGCTTCTCCACTGAACTCATTATGGCGTTCATATTGGGCGATGAAAAGAGCGCAAACCCAAAACCCAGCGTCGCAAGGCGTATCACCACCAAGAGCAGCGATGTCTCGTCATCCAGCATGGTGAAGCTGAGCAGCCCTGCGGCCGTGATGAACATTCCCACAGAGGCTACGATGCGCGGTTCGCTGCGATCCGAGATGTAGCCCGCCGCAGGAGAAAACAACGCCATGACCACGGGTTGCGTCACAAGGATTAAACCCGCCGTTTGAGGCGAGAATCCTCGAATATTTTGCAGATAGAGACTCAGGAGAAAGGTGACCCCGAAGGTGGCGCTGTAGTGCAGCAGGGCCGCGACGCTGGAAAGGGCGAAGACTCGGTTGCCCCTCAACAAGTTGATGTTGAATACGGGGAACGCGCATTGATCCTCCCACCGTATGAACATGGTGAGACCTACTGCGGCGGCGGCGACAAACGCGAGGCTCAGGGGATCAGGGACAATAGACACCCCGTAGATGAAGGACACGATCATGAAGATATAGAGGAGCGCTCCCACGACATCGAAAGACTCACCGCGCGCCTCGGCCCACTCATCTTTAAAGGTAAGAAACACCAGGAGAATGGTTATCAGCCCTATGGGGACATTGATGAAGAAGACGCCCCGCCACCCTACGGATTGCGTAATCACACCGCCCAGAAACGGCCCGATTGAGAGGCCGATATACGTGGCGGCCACAGTCGTGCCCAAGGCGAACCCACGTTCATTGAGCGGAAATACCGAGCTGATTATAGCCATGCTCGTGCTGAAGATCATGGCCGAGCCCACCCCTTGAAGCACACGGAAGACCAGCAGCGTCGCCGTAGAACCGGATGTAGACGCAAGCACGGACGCCAGAGCGAAAATGGCCATGCCTGCAGTGTAGACTTTCTTGCGTCCGAAAATATCGGAGAAGCGGCCTAAGGGCACTAGGAAAGCGGCCGCTGAAAGGAGGTATGATGTGGCCACCCAGCTCATGGACACCGCGTCCATGGAAAAATCCCGGGCAATGGACGGCAGCGCCACATTGATGGACGAGCCCATGAAGGGGGTTACAAACGCCCCACAGACACATACCACAAGAACGGCGCTCTTACTTGTTTTCAACATAAAGGAGAGTGAAACCTCCAGGAGGAGTGAATGCCAACGGGTAATTAAAGGAGTGACATCGGAGAAAAGCTCTTAAAAGAAATCTTCTTCCCGAACGGTTATGAAGGTTAGCTTAGGCGTATCAGCGCTGTTTGTGAACAGAAGAGGAGAAACTTATCCACATATGTCGCAGCTACACACGGATGCACGCTAAGCGCACACAGGCGCAGAGCCGCCGCCAGTCCTATGAACAAGAACAAAGAGCAGGCCGAAGACCTGCTCTTGCAAGGGAGTGGATTACACTACATTAGCGGACAGCGGCGCTTTCTACACGACCATCGTCGTAATTTATACTGCTGCCGCGGGAACCGAGCCATCCACCCAGGCCTGCGGCGAAGGCTTCAAGGAGCAACAGGACGAACAGCCAAATGCCTGCCGAGGACAAAGAATCCATGGCGTTCTCGGTCGTCTTAAGGGCTTTTTGTTTAGCCTGCTCGGCCGCTTGCGCCAGTTCACGATATTTCTGAACCCAGCCGTCAACGGTCTTTTCCGCTTCAGCTTGGTTCATATTGGTTCTTGCGGTTAAGATATTTACAACTGCTTGGCGATCCGCCGCATTGATTTTCTCCGTGCCGCCTGCGACCAGCTTTTGGATTGCCTGCCGCAACTCTTGTTGCACGGCTTCGGGTGTTTGGGCTTGCGTCACCTGGCTGCCGGCCGTGGGGGTGGTCGCCTGTGCCGCTTGATTCTGAGCCTGATTAATATCCTGTTGGATTTGTTGCGGTTGAAGCTCAGGCTTACCTGTTTGGCTCAGGAGAACCTTGGCCTCATTCATGACATTGTCTAAGGTGATTCCCTGTTCCTGAAGCTTGTTCTTAATAGTATCAGTGGCTTGCGGCGCAACTTCGGCCGCGCCTCTACCAAGCATGGCAACGCTCTTGCCGATGGCGCCCGCGGCCCCGCTAAGCAGCGCGCCCATTGCGGTGGTTACGAAATAGACCGACGCCAGGGTCACCAGACCCCACATAACTATGCTATGGAGAAAGCCGTTCATTCCGCGCAAAGAGCCGGACATTCTCGCCGTGACCCAGCCGCCCAGAAACAGTGCTATAAGGGCGCTGAGGCCCATCCAAACGGCAGCGGCGGTTCCAAGACCGGAAAAGGGGTTATTCGATGTAGCGGGATTAATAGATCCCAGGCCGATTCCCATACCGAGGAGGCTAAAAAGCATTTGAATTACAAGAGCTACCACTAGGCCGGCGAAAATTGCGCCCCATGAAATTCTCTTTAGCAAACCAGAACGAGCGTCATATTCAAGTGGTTCAATCGTATTACGTACTATCGCCATATCAATTCACCTTCCATATGAAATTTAGCTGTAGGACAATCCAACTATTAATCCGTTCAATAAATAAACCGAAAGTAAGATTGAAGGAGGACTTTTGCAGCTTAAAGTTCCACAGTTAATGTGGGTAGGGATTAAAACGAATGCACGACGTAGAAAGGCTCGGAAAAGAGAAGAATCTTTCCGCCGCATAATGCCACAAGAAGAAAGAGCAGGTCGATTACCTGCTCTTAGAAGGAGTGAATTACGCTAAATGAGCGGACACTATCTGTCCTCGTGAAAGGTTACATCTGGATTTTGCAAGTGACTCTCCAGGATTCCAGAAAGGTATCGGAACGCTAATCGGTTATGACAAAAAAATATGATACTTTCTAAGTTCTACAGAGGTTTGACATAACAGGCTGTAATAACAAAGCCTATCAAAACTTCGGAAGCCTACTTGCAAAATCTAGGTTTAACAAACCGGGACGAACATCGTATGCAATCGGTTCAACAGTATTGTGTAATATGGCGATAGCAATTCACCTTTTCGTATGAAATGTACTTTTTGGACAATTCGCTTTTCTCTGTTCACTGAAGTTTAAAAGTAAGACAGGAGGACAAATTTAGTAAGCGAACGCGGATATTTCTTTACACTGCGGCACGGATTATTATGTAGCACCGACTACTGATGTGCGCTATTCCTCTTATCAAGGGGAATTCGTGAAGCCTGGCCCACCGGGCGCACAACCATTTTGGCCATGAGAGCGCTTACGTCGGCGACTGCTCGTCCCATCGGGCCGCACAAGGCGATTGCGACCGGGAACACGTACGTCAACGGGTCACGCGGCGCGTCCACCGCTCTATGCGAAGGCTCTCCGGCGTCTCATGTCGAATAGAAAAAGTGTCCGATAGCGTTGAGCAACAGGTATGTCGAGACAATGGCCGTCAGTGCGTGCGGGGCGATCCCCAACATGGCGATCCGGAAGTTGTCATCGCTTGCCCGACCAATCCTGTATATGATAAAGAGCGACCACATCAGTCCGCAAGCCATCAACATCGTTTGGATAGCGTGCGTCACATGTGGCGGCACGTTGATAACCATATTGCGGAAAATCTCGAACTGGAACGTCTCACTGAGCAGTAATGGAATGTGCACACCCAGATTAATCAAATAGTAGATATGGAAGGCCATGAACCCCGCCAAGGCCACAGGAAGTAAGGCTAATCCATATCTGGAGTAATTGTCCTTGAAGGTGTCGCCGAAAATCCTCCTGGAAAAGGCCGTGGCGAGGGCAAGCATGAGGTTGGCGCTGAGGAGCACCAAAATAAACACCACAGTGAACTGCACGATATGCGGCGCAGGGATGTAATGCGTAAACCATTTGTAGGCGGGGGTTTTTGTCACCATTTCGGTGATGAGCCCACCTATCATGCCGATGATGAGCAATGCGGTCCCCGTATTGGTGTGACGCATCTCCCATATCTCTTTGCCGGGGAGCCGCACATTGAGGTTGATGGCGCCGTGAGGACACAGCTTTACGCATGCGCCGCACATCTTGCAAAAGCGGTTACTGTGAAGCTTGGGGGCCACAATCCCGAATGGGCAGCCTTCCAGCTCTTCCGTGCCGAGATAGCACTCATTGGACGTGCACTGCGACATACACACATTGCGGTCGGCGCGCAGCTCTACCATCGACGCCTTGGACAACACGCTGATCATGCCTCCCAGGCCGCATACGTAGCGGCACCAGGATTGGCGTTCGAACACCACGGCCACAAATACGGCGGACAGCAACATGGTGAACAATAACAAACCCACATTCAATGGGGATTGCCGAATGTCCGTGGCTGTTTCGAACCATATAATGCAGATAACCGCCGTGGCGATTATGAGATCGCTATGGTTTTTGAGGAAAGCTGGGAACGGCTTCTCTAAAGCTATGATGCGCTTAGCCAAACGACTCAGCGTGCCTATTGGGCACAGGGAACACCAGAATCTCGCCCAGAGGAAAGCGCCTACGGTCAGGATCGGCCAGCCCACGGCCCAGGCGAAGAGCGCGGCCGGGTTCTTCAGCGGGTCCGACGGCCCGAAAAACAGCAGGGCCAACAGAATGAAGAAAAAAGGCGTCACGGCGCTCTGAAAGACAGCAGGAAAAAGCGGGCTCAAGAGGGCGCTTTTGACGAGCTTGAATCGCAGGAGGTTGAACTTCCCTTGGCCTTCCACCCGCTTGAGGTCGAAATAGATGTCCTGTGGTCGCAGAACACCGCCTTCGGAGACCAAGATCGCCCGTTTCAGCGTGGTGGAAAGCTCCACATCGTTTCCAGGCCACGAATAGTTCACAAGCGTGTTGAGCGTGTCCTGGCGGAGTTCTCCCATGTCCTTGCGCAATTCTTTGCCGTACATGCTGATATAATGATCTACAAGGGTGGGGATTTCCCGTCGGCGCTTACGGAGAGGCGGGATCACCAGCGAGCGTTCCAGTAGGCCCTGAAGGAGAGGCTGCTCATCCGGAGTTATATTCGAGGGATCGAGATCCGTTGTGGCGAGAAAGCGAATCTTCAGGGCCTGGGGTTCGATCCCGTTCAATCGCGTAAAGTAACCCGTGCGGATCGAGGCCAAGAGCCTTCTCTGCATCTCAAAGGTGAGCAGATCCACCCCTCGCACCAAGAGCGTGCCGTCCTCGGTGAGTTCTACGTATCCCGGAGTTATCGTGGGCGGGCCGTCTTTGGTCCGTTCTTCGGACCCAAAAAACAGCTTCATCTGCTCTTCGGTTTCTTCCGCCTCATTGGGAAGCTTTTCTTTCATCCCCACGGCGTAATTCGAGCGATCGCGTAATAAATCCAGGAGCAAGAATACGCTCTTGTAATGCAGGCTGGTTCTGAAGATGGTGTGAGCCAAGACTTCCTTGCCGACTCCTGTCTCACCAATGAGTAAAACAGGCCCTTGCGACGCGGCGAATTCCTCGACTCGAGAGGCCAAATGACGCTGGACGTAATCCCCTATCACATAGTCGGGAAAGATATGCTCCTGGCGGCTTATGAGTGACTGGAGCGCGCGTTTGCGCAGCTTGGTCTTGAAGACCGCCCGATCAAGGCGCATGATTTTTCGAGCGAGATTCTTCACCAGGGCCATTGCGAGCGTGGGGTTTTCGCGCAGAAGATCCTCGAAGTCGTGCGCAGCAATTTCCACGGCGGCGCACGGTTCAGTGGCCACGAGCCGGGAGTTCTCAGGTGTGGGAGACCCCGTCAGAAAGCTAATCTCGCCATAGATGTCCCCTTTGGTGAGGGTTTCGACGGAGATCTCGGTCTCTACGCCGTCTCTGCACAGGACCATAGCGCTTCCCGAGACTACTAGGCCCACTTTGTCCCCGTTGTGGCCTGCGGCGAGCACGGTTTGGCCGGGAAGATACTCTTTGAGTGTTCCCCGATCCATCATGAATGATTCCAAGCCGTTGAGAACCGCATCAGCGGCTACATTGCGTTCGGCTCTGCTATTCATCGACATTGCCTCCCACGTCTCTTGACTGTCGGCTGGTTGTCATATATGCGCAACACTGATCGCTCGACGAATCAGGCGGGTCCGACGAGTGTACTGATTGACGATTGGGGTCCACTGACCCGCGCAGACTACATGTTATCAGTTGGCCCATAACGTTCACCGGAAGGCCGCTGTTCGCTTGACCGTGACACGGCGCGGCGCCCCGAAGCGGAAATAAGGCTCCTCTGCGATCTTCGAGCGGCGCAGAGCAGTCCAAACCCGGTAAATTGTGACGCTCATGTCTATTAGGAAGAGAAAACGCCGACCGGCCATGTGCGCCCATTGCGATTTTCCTACTCCGTTTGCTCATGGCAAATTGAAGCAATCCAGGTCGGCTACTCACAAAGACGCGCACATTACGCAATAATGCGTGCCTAGAAGTGTAACACATGCTAACATGTGGAACAAATACAACCTTTATCTATGTATCGCGACCGAAGGATTATTGCATGAGCGACGTGAACTCTTCCAAACCGGATAGTCAGATAACCCCAACAGCAGAAAGATACCACGATCTGGAAGATTTCCTCGCGGAAACCATGGAGCTGCGTGATTGGCTCTCTCTGACGGTAACATCGTCGGGAAGCTTTGACGTGGGGCTCATGGCGAGCACATCCTTTGGGAAGTTACTGGACGCCCTGCCGATTCCCGCTCTGCTCATCGACGTCACGTACAAAGTCACCTTCGCAAACGCCGCATGTGGGCTCATGAGCGATAACTACAGCGCCATACAAGGCATTCCCTTTTGCTCTTTAGTCCCGAAACCGAGGAATGCGGAAAAGGCTCTCACGATTTTAAAGAGGGTGTTCAACTCACGGCGCCTCATCGTGGCTGAAGCCATTTTAGAGATAGACGCTCGAAAGATCTGGGGTAGATTATACTTCCGCAGTATTCGTATGGCCACGGATAGATACATTTTGCTGATTATCGAAGATCTTACAAGCGAAAAGACACAACTGGTCTTGAAAAACAAGACAAACATGATTCATCAGGCCGAACGAACGAAACTGAAGAACATGTGTTTGGATAGAGGAAAGCGCCTCACTCAAACCAGTGAACAACTGTGTCAAGAAGTTCTCAAACATGAGCAGACTGAATCGGCGCTGAAACTCGAAGAGGAGCGGTCCGCCATTCTCGCGGAGAGGATACCATCAGCCGTAATCTTCGTGACACCCGCTGGACGCCTTACCCGGCCGAATACTAACTTCAAGGAATGGTTTCTAACGGAATGCGCCTTTCCTTACCCGGATCTTAGCGCTCAAGGTGACACCGGTAGCCTCGAAGACGGTCCTGATTTCTGCAACCAGCTCACACAGTGGCTGACGGCTGAAACCGCCGCTGATTGCTCCACCAGGATTGTTTTTCAACAGTCGGGAACCGATCGAGAAGCTACATGCTCTGCGGTCAAACTCACGAACGGTGAATACCTCGTGATGTGCGAGCCGACGAAATAGGATCGCCGGCGCGTAGACTGAGGAGAGGGCGCTGAACATGTGCGGCTAGTCTTGTCAACCGATAACGTCGTTTATTCCATAGTCTGCTTCAAGTATGGCCGGTAACAAATTCACATTGATCGGCGAATATCTAAGAAGACCCGAACTTCTCCTTTGCATTGCTTTCAAACAATCTATACGTGTCAAAAACTTGTGAAGAGACGGCATTTAGCGGGTGTTCAGAGCCCTCCCTTGAAGACGCTTCAGAAATTGAAATTTCAGTGTCAGTGATGTATGATTCGATTGTGCCCAACGTGAAGATCCGAAACATCGGGTCGTAGGGCCATAGCGGCTCTTTTCAACGCAGAACGGGTAAGTGTTCGCCTAATCGGGCAATCGTATTCAAGGCGAGCCGGTTCTTCAGCAAGTCCGGCCCGGAAAGAGACTGACCGGTGCATGGGGAACATGCAGACCTCCGCAGACATAGGTCGATATGAAACATCGCTCGAACACGCCGGAGGCTCTCGCCGACCGATCTTCACGCTCAGAGTAACTGTATAATTCAATCCCTGGAGGGGATTATCCTTTACTAGGAAGAAATGATGCTACGCGAACACGTAAATGAAATATGGACTCGCTGGAATCCCAAGGATAGACGGGGCGGCACGTATGATCCCGTCCGATACCTGGAAACTCCTGAGCAAGCCCGTAAGCTCATGAGTCATCTGGAAAACGAGTTACGTAAGGCTCAGAGGGAGAAAAACCGAGAGCTGATCGCTGAAGTGGAAGAACAGCTTGCGCAAGTGGAACATCTCTCCCGGAAATTCTTCAAATGGGAAGAGAATTTATCTCGAAACCTAGAGGCTGAGGAGCTTCGAGAGATAAAGAGACTGCCCTTGAATTTCTAACTGCTCAATCTTAAGATTCTGTATGATCACCACTGCGCCTATACGTGTGCATATCTGTTTACCGCCTGAGAAGGGCGCCGAGCATAAGAATTTCGTGAGGACGCGGCGAAGACAGATCCGTCTTACGCCCTGTGACTACTGAAGGAACTGCGACGCATAAGCGTTTTCTCTAGGGAGAATATACGCCCACAACGGAACATACCGTTCATTTGTTTTGCGGAGGACAACATGGATTACGACAAGATGACCCGCGAGGAACTTATCGCCGCTCTGCGTCAATTCAACGCGGACATGGAAAACGTCATTGTCGTCTGGGGCGACCAACGGGAATACCGGCAAATGTTTCAGGATGTGGCTGAAAACGCCAATGAGGACTACACCAAAGAAGAGTCTAAAAGCGCAAACCTGTTACTGGAAACACCCGGCGCATTCGACCGATTTATCGAACTCATTCGTGAGTCCTTTGATCGGGGCGGCATCAATTACGCCATCTCGGAAAATATTTCCTTCATCATGCAGGAAGTGGCCCAACAATTCGAGAAGCAGCATTAGGAAAGACTCCGAAGGGAAATGCTTCAATATTCCGGGTCGTTGCTTGCGCCGTTCGGGCAATCGCCCTTTAGGCTGTGAGGAGTTTCCTTAAATAGATCTTTTATGTATCGCTGTTAGCGAAAATATCTAGTATTTTCATTTTATTTGGTTTAAACTGGTCGCATAAAATAATGAATTTAGCTGATACTTAGGGCGGGACTTTGTCGAGCGCTCAGAGTTCAGCTTTGCAACAGGCCCCGGCCTGAACTTCATCGGGTGAAAGGAGACGTCAAAGTGACGGGAAAGTATCGACGTCATTCCGGTCTATTTCTTCTTTTCTTTACGCTGGTGTTTTCTTTGGTTCTCACAAACGGGCTTTTGGCTCAGGATTCCACTTGTGATACGGCTAGATCAAAATGGGAGCAGGCATTCACGGATCTACGCAACCGCTTGCAGGATTTCAACACCGTCCAGCAAACACCCGTGGACAAACTGACTCACCGTCCCGTCCTCGATAAAAGCGACGGCAAGACCATAGCGCGCCAAGTGGCCGAGGCGCTGGCCGCTAAGGAAGATCTGCTCAACGGCAAGCGCAAAGAGTGTCATTCCCTTATGAACGTGGAAGCTCAAGCCTTTCATGAAGTGCAGGATTGCGCTAAGGGCGTTAGAGATAAAGAATTGAAAAACCTATTGAAAAAGCGGCAAGCCTTTGTGGACAAGGCCGTAATTACCTTGACGGAAGTAAAAGAAGTCGAGGGAACCGAACGTAATTCCATGGCATACGCGGAAAACGCTCAGGATGACCCGTATAAACGCAATGCGAACAATTATTGGCAGAGCTATCAACAAATGTATCGACGCTGGTGGGGACATTAATACCCTTCGGCGCCGTCTGCACGCTTCAGAAGAGTGCCTCCGCTTGAGTCGTCCCACATCTTGACCGTCGCCCATTCGGGTCGGCGGTCTTTCGCGTTTACATACCTTTTCACCTGCAAGAACAGAGTTTCCGTCCGTAATTACTTGCGGAGCGCAGACAAGCGCCGACTCTCCAGGATCTCGGAGTTTGTATAGCTTGAGTAAGAAAAGTAAGCGTAAATCGACAAACATGTTATAATTGTAATCAAAAGAGTGACGTTATTTATAGCGGTTTGTCAGGAAAACCCCAGGCTCGACTGAAACGACTCCGCTCACCTTGAAAGGAGATGGTCATGAAGCGTTTGTTGTTCTCATGTTTCGCCATGCTTTTAGTGGTATTGCCGGCGCTTACCCGACCCATTTACGCTGAAGAGCCCATAAAGATCGGTTTCGTATATGTCTTTTCAGATCGTCTTGCTCATTATGGCTACGGCGCCAAACAAGGCGCTGAATTAGCCATAGAGCAAATTAACAATTCAGGGGGATTGCTGGGTCGCCGTCTCGAAGGACTCTATGCCGATGACAAGCTTAAGCCTGATGTGGGCGTGCAGGTGGTAACAAGGCTCATTACGCAGGACAAAGTGGATGCGGTTATGGGTATCGTTTCCAGCTCCGTGGCCGACGCGGTGGCGCCTATAGCGGACAAATACTCGACGCCGCTCATTATCACGCTGGCCGTGACTCCGGACGTCACCGGCCCCAAATGCAATCCATTTACCTTTCGAATATCCATGAACGGGCCGCAAAATATCATGAGCGCGGCGCAAATCGCTGCGGAAACAAAGGCCGACTATTGGACTACGGTTGGCCCGGACTACCTTTTCGGTTACCAGAGCTGGGAATATTTCCAGCGGTATTTAAGGCGCAAAAGACCGGATGTGAAATTCACGAAAGAGGCCGACGCCATTTACGCTCCCATGAGTACCACGAATTTCACTCCGTATATCGACAGGTTGCTGCGGTCCCCGGCCACTGGCGTCCTAGTGTCGCTTTACGGCGGCAATCTTGTCGATTTCGTACGCCAAGGAACGGAAAAGGGTCTCTTTGACGGCAAACGCACCTTTGTCATGAACCTGGCCTATTCAGCCGACGTGATGTACGGCTTGGGTTTAGACATGCCCAAAGGGCTATGGCTGGGGGGACTCTATTGGTTTCAAGCCAATAATTCTCAAATCAATCGCGATTTTGTAGAGGCATATTCGAAAAAGCATATACTCTTCCCCGACTACAACGCACACGGGGCGTATGCCGGCGTGATGGCGTACGCAGCCGCAGTGAGAAAGGCGGGGACGACCGACAAAGTCGCTGTAGCTCAAGCCTTGGAAGGTATGATGATTCAACTGCCGGCCGGGGACATAACTATACGAGCGGGGGATCATCAGGCGATAACCGACGCAGCATGGGGTATGACTGCAGATTTTGACCCGCAAACTCGCTCACGCGCGCTCAAGCCCCTCAGGATCTTCAAGGGTGAGGAGATTACTCCACCGGTGGAAGATACGGGCTGCCGGATGCGACCTATTCAATGACCTGAACGGCCTGGGACATCGCGCCTCGATTCGCTCTACGTGCGCTGCGCCGTGTCCTTTACGGAACAGATATCCATAATGACGCGCTCCAGAATGGCATGAGGCGCCTTTGTGCCTACCTTCGAGGATTTGAGCCGAATATCCGCATTAAGGATATTTTCAAGGATTCCGCACAGCTCTGTCATGCGAAATCCCTGTGCCGCGGTGAGCAGGAGGTACAAAGGATAATCCTTCATGGCGAGAACCTTGTTTTTTCGTCCCTGAAAGAGGTCCGGATTGTTCGCCTTGAGTCCACTAAGCGCCGCGACGAACTCTTTGTAGGCCATGTTACGGCGCCATATTTCCTTAAAGCCGCCGGTAAGCAGCTCACGCGCTGTTATCAACTTGCGGATTTCCGACGCCAGCAGTCCCAAGGTCATGAGCGGATGAGCAGCCGTGCGAATATTCTCATGGAGAGCCGGCAGGATCTTGGTGAGATCTCTCGTGCGAAGACTATTACTCAGCTCGTAAAACGCGGCGTCATGGGCGTCAGTGAATAAGGCTTTGACGTGTTCCGGCGTGATAGTGGTTTCCCTGCCCGCGTACAGCGCGAGTTTTTCGAGTTCGCTGTTTAACTCGCGTATCCCCGACCCTGCTCGCTTATAAATTTCCTCGAGTGCAGAGGGCGACATCCTCTTGCCGTGTCGCTCCAGGACTTTGGCCCCCCGTTCTGCTATGAAAGCTCTTTCGAGTTTGTTCCCAAAACGTTCGGGTTTCGCTGCGCACTCCACTGCGCGGCCGTGCTTCTCCAGGAGCTTAAAGAGCCGCTTGCGTTTATCCAGGCTCGTGGCGGAGAAAATGAGCCACGCGTCTTCAGGCATATCTCGTTCGATGAGCGCGGCCATAGCCGCTTCTCCCTGCGCTGCAGCCGTAGCCTTCACGCCGGCCTGCCATTCCCCGATAAGCGCCTTCACGATGTCGTCATCGCCGTGGTTGAGTTTGTCCGCCCCCAGCTCGTCGAGAATCTCCGCCTGCGAGGCGTTTTTATTCACTCCCATGATGCCAAGCGCTTGTCCGAAGGTGCGCATGCAGCCCTTCCGGTCACCGGCTCTGTATTGAGTCAGGCTCTTTTCCAGCAGCTTGTTCAAGTCTGCGCCGCCTGCGAAGAGCGTTGTCTGCTCTACATGCACAACGCGTGGACCGCCGAAAAGCGAAGGAGTGAATATCTGAACCGCAAGATCCGCCGGGTCGAGATTCGCTCCGTCCACCACAATGAGGTTAGCGGACCGGTATTCCGACGGCATGATATCGGTAAAAAGCTCCTCTATTCGCTCCTTGATAAGAAATTCTTCACCATAGAACAAATATATGTGTGGATTCCCTTGTTGTTTGGATGCGGCTGGTTTCTTGGGCATTGCATACTCATCGGCACGTGTGACGGTGCGGTTGTGCGGCGAGAGCGGGCCACGGCTAATAATGCTCTGAGGTCGGTGAATCATGCCGTCATCATGACGAAAACATTGTGGATTATACTGCTAACGGCAGGTTTTACCAAACATACTGCGACGCTTTATGCACTCCGGTACCTGCCCTGAACGCCGAAGGAGTGTGTTCGTTTCACATACCTGTTGGGGTGTGGACAGAGATCCTCTTTGAAGTGAGTTGCCACCAAGAGTGCTGTGGTTCTTCACCGCGGCGCGTTAGGCTTGTGGAGCACGCGTTCGAGATCGGCCCAAAATGTGTCCGATATGCGTCCATTACGTCGTATATTGGACAGCAATCTTTCTACATATAATCCGCCGCTTACAAGTTATCGCCGGCAAAGGTGTCGAGGGCTGAACAGTTCACAGGAGAGAGGAGTCTCCGTTCCCGGCTCCTAGAGCTATTTCTTGCTTGGCATGGGCCTTGCTCTATAGGTATGTAGTAAATACCTAACGAGGAAGGCAGCATGAGCCAAAAACAAGATAACGTCTCCGATCTCGAAAGACAAGAAGATGTCATTGCTACACTTATTAATCCCATTCATGTTTTTTCAGGCGCAGTCACTCCCAGGGATTACATTTGTGCGCAAAAACAGCTTCTCCAAGATTTTGGAGAGGACATCTATTTCAACTGGCAACTGGAAATCCTTCATGGGGAAATCGCTTCAATAATCGAAGAAGTGAGAATGGAAAACTGTGAGGTTCGTCCGAATACCAGTGTGGTGGGACAAGCCTAGTGTCTTTACGCGAATGCAAATGCGCATAGCCTATTGCGGATTCTCCTACATACGAGACGAGCGCCGGTTCCGGAAATTAATACAACATCGGAACCGTGCGACCTCACAATAACAACTACCCATTTATCGTGAGCGTTTTATGATTCGGCGTCACTGGACGTTGCCGCAGAGCGCTATCGTAACGGTAGGTCATTGAAAATTCACGTGTCCTGTGTTTGGGATTGCACCTTTTAGGAAGGATTGTGACGCAATCCTCACACGCGGACGGCTCCGCGAGGGAGACAAGGTGTCGCACGGGGCATACGCCATGCGCCTCGTGCGAAATTATTCGTATTCACCCGAGCAGTGACTCTTCTCCCGTTCGAATCACCTCATCATCAATCAGAGCGGTCCGCCTCTTTGGGTGAACGCGTAACATATCTCTCATGGATTGAGCACGACCTTCAGGCAATCCTCTTCCTTTTTGTTGAACACATCGTACGCCGCCACACCCTCGTCTAACGGGACTTTGTGGGTAATGATGTCGTCCAACCTTACTTTCCCCATTCGAACCAGCTCCATCAGATCGTCTATGTAGTATTGCACGGTAGCCTGTCCCATAGCCAGCCGCAAGCCTTTGTCGAAAATCTGCCCCAGTGGAAAATTCGAGTAAGAAGTGCCGTATACACCTATGGGGATAACCGTTCCCCCGCGGCGGACGGCGCTCACAGCCTGGCCAAACACCTCGATAGTGCCACCCTCTCCATGAACCGTGGCGCTCACCTTGTCCAGGAGTCCTCGATCCGCTTCCATTCCCACGGCGTCGATAACGATATCCGCCCCGCGACCTTCAGTCATGTCCCGAATCACTTGCACAGGATCCTGTTCCTTACCGTTAATCACGGTGGAGTTCGCCGCATCCTGCGCAATTTTGAGCCGATAGGGCAAGAGGTCAATGCCGATCACTTTGTCGGCGCCGCGCAACCAGGCGGACTTTTGCGCCATAATACCAACGGGTCCGCATCCAAAAACGGCTATGGTTTCACCGCCCTGGGGTTTCGCCCAATCCACGGCGCTCCATCCTGTCGGGAATATGTCCGTTAGGAACAACACCTGGTCGTCCGTAAGACCTTCCGGCACTTTGCGCAGATTGAAATCCGCATATAATACCCGCACGTACTCGGCTTGACCGCCGTTGTATCCGCCGTACATATCCGTGTACCCGTAGAGCGCCCCACCCTTCTGTTTAACTTGACCGCCTTCGGGTCCATAATTTGGGTTCGAGTTTTCGCAATGAGGCGTTAGCCCTTTCTGACAAAAGTAGCAGTATCCACAGGCAATGGGAAAGGGCACGACTACGCGATCACCCACCTTCACCTTGTGCACATCCGACCCTGTTTCTTCCACAAGTCCCATAAATTCGTGACCAAGCACCATTTTCTCGGGCTGTGGAATAAGCCCGTTGTAGATGTGGAGATCCGATCCGCAAATGGCGGTGCTGGTGACCTTGAGAATAACGTCACGGGGGTCCTCGATCTTCGGCATGTCAATGTTCTCAATTTTCATGGTCTTCGGACCTTCAAAAAACCAATGCCTTCATGCTTTCTCCTTGAGATTAATTTACCGCCTGTACTAATTTGCGTTCTTCCATCTCGGTGGCTGAGCGCCACTGAAAGAGCCTGGACGTTTGTAGACCAACCATTGCCCTCAGCGGCGCCACAGTGCGAGAGTATGATTCACGATAGCCGTATACATCCTCCGTAATTATTCACGTCTCTAACTTCTTACATAACGCGGCGCAGTTGATGCCCATGAACTTTCTTTCCTTCGGTATTTACAGGTTCAGCGATCAGATTAGGCTCCTGCTCCGCCAGTTCTTTGAACTGCTCCTGTAGACCATCTATCTCTTCATCGGTTCTTGTCTCAAGATTTACAAGCCCGGTTCTCGCTCCCTCAACTGATCGTATCAACTCATCGAGTTTTAACTGCGTAGCTTTATCACTTCTGTTTTGGGTATTTTGAATTAAGAAGACCATAAGAAAAGTAATAATCGTAGTCGCAGTATTAATAATAAGTTGCCACGTGTCGGAATAGTGAAAGATCGGCCCCGAAACGGCCCAGATAACGAGCACCACGCTTGCCGTGATGAACGCCCACGGAGAGCCGGTCGTATCGGCGATACGCTTTGCAACCTGATGGAACCAATCATTCATTGGCGAAGATTTAGGGGCTTTAAGATTCCTCTTCGGAATTTCATGATCCAAATACACCCCAAGCGCAGCGCGAAGGCGTTCGTTATATTGTTCAACGGTTAGCTTATACTTAGCCTTGATTTCACCATCGGTTTTGTTTTCTCTGAGATCCTCTAAAATATGGGTCAGCATTGTTTCCATTGTGGTGTCCTCTCCCCGTCACGGGGTCCGTAGTAATAATAATGATATTTCACTGGAGCGGCAGCTTTGCGCTAATTTCGCGAAATTCTTCTTCCAGCTTGAGCAATTTATGTTCAGGTAAAAACTCTAAGGCCAGGAGATCCATGCGCGCCGTCCATTGCGCAAACTAATTCGTTCAATTTCAAGTGAATAGCGAGATTGAGAGTTTTGTATGGAAAACAGCACTAAGAAAACACTCACGTTTGCGACGGTATTCGCCACGAGTAGCCATACGCTTCCGAAGTAAACGAACGGGCCTGAGGCGGCCCACACCAGGACCAGGAGAAAGGCCCATAAAAAGGTGAAAGGAGATCCCACCAGCTCCGAGGCTAGGAGGACGGAAGTCCTAAACCGCGCTTTGAGTCTACTCATTACACCTTTAGACTCTACTTTACTTCTTAACAGCGCCTTCCGTGCTTTACGTGCACAGCCATTGAGCAAGATGCGGTATTCCGGTGCGGATACTTGATACTTTTCCATGAACTCGGCATCCGACATGCTTGCGCGTAGATCATGCAGCGCCTGATGTCCGTCAACGATCATATTAACTTCTCGGAGAGCTTTTCGCTCTTTTTGTGAATCACCGGGCTGGAGGCGACTCTGAGTCCGGCGAACGGCTCCATTTTCATAAAACAAACAACTGTTGAATTCGTTGTCTTAGCCACACATAGCATGCCTTTTCTTTCACAGCAGTTCACCGGTTAGTGGTGAACGGTTCCTCATATTCTTTAGATTCAGGTAAGCTGCTCAAGTTTCAGTCAAATAGCGATTTCTGTAGATAACATTTCGTTATATGGTGCAGACTTCCGACGCGCGTTTCCAGGTTTATTTCTATGATAGGATACGTATTTGGATGTAGAGACTATTTCAGCCTAGGTGAAGACTCCCGCCGCGGTCGATTGAGAGACAATGATGAACTATGCGCTTTTCTTCGCAAAGAAGGTGATAAGCTCCCTCTTCTATCCGTTGGGAACAGCCGTGATTCTTTGCGCAATCGGGCTTTTCACCCTAGGGCGGCCGGGTAGAACGAAAACAGGGCGAGCGTTCATCGCGTTTGGCCTCCTGTGGTTGATTGTGATGGCGATGCCCTTCACCTCCGGACTCCTAATCAGTTCTCTGGAACGGCGCGCAGGCCCCTACGCCGCGGCTCAGGATCTTGCGGCCAAAGAAGTGAAGCGCATTGTGGTTCTGGGCGGGGATGTGCGTCCAGGCGATCTAACTACAACTGATCGTGTGGTGTGCAGCTCCCTTGCGAGGATCATGGAAGGGGTAAGGCTATGGGAAGGCATTCCCGGCGCCGTGCTCGTCCTGTCCGGAGGCGGAACATCCCCAGATATCCCCACCAGCGCGCAGGCGATGGCGGCCATGGCCGAGATACTCGGGGTTCCACGGTCAGCCATGTTCCTTGAAGACAAGTCCTTAGACACTCGTGACGAAGCGGTATTCTTAAAGCCGCTCCTGGGGACTGAGCCCTTTGCTTTGGTTACCTCGGCCTCTCATATGCCTCGGTCCATGCAGACGTTTAGGTCGTTAGGATTGCACCCTATTTCAGCGCCCTGCGATTTTGAGGGCCGCGGCCAAGGGTTTACCCTCCAGTTCTTCATTCCCGGAGCCTATGGCCTGCTGCTGTCGCAAAAGGCTTTTCATGAGTATTTGGGATTGCTTGCCCTTCGGATTCGAACCGTTTCGGAATGATGAGACCGGCGCACACGGATGGCGCGCGGAAAGATCCCTTTCCTAGCGCTATTTATCGCCGGCATTTCGCTGGACCGTTCGCGACGGACGCTACGACCTGAAGCCGATAACAGTTATATCATCCAGTTGCGGTTCATCACCTTGAAAAGCAGCAAGGGTGGCTTCGAGGGCTTCTCGCTGCCGACTGAGCGGTTCCCGCACATTCGCCTGAAAAGCGCCCATCAGGCGGCGTCTTCCAAAAGAAAAGCCCCGCTCACCGCCGGTTTGGTCCGTCAAGCCGTCGGTGGTCATGTAAAAGGTCAGACCCGGCGTAAGTGGAATACGGTGATTGGTGAACGAGAAGTTCACATCCGAGTTTTTGTAGCCGATGCTGTGCTTGTCACCCGCCAGGTAATGAATGCTCTCCTCCGCGCAGTAGAACAAAGGGATGTTTGCTCCCGCGAATTTCAGCGTTTGATCCACCCGATCCACGAAGCAAAGCCCAATATCGAGGCCGTCATCCGTTTTCGTTTCCGCACTGTGCTGATGCAGAGCCGTCTTCATCAAGCGATTGAGGCGCCGCAGTATCTGAGCGGGATCTCTGTAACCGCATGTTTCCACCGCTCGGTCGAAGAGAGATCCCGCAATCATTGTCATAACCCCTCCTGGAACCCCGTGGCCCGTGCAATCTATGACTGCAATGAGAAAGCCTTCGGGAACAGCCCGAAAGGTATACATGTCTCCGCCGATCACGTCTTTGGGCTTCCAGATAACGAACAGCTCCGATGTGTTTGCGGTCATTTCGGCCATGTCCGGTAGAAACGCCGTCTGGATCGTCTGAGCGTATTCCATACTGTCGAGGATGTTCTGATTAGCTTCGAGCAAATCCGCATGGGCTTCGCCCAGCTTTTCTTCCACCACTCGTTTTTCTCTGAGGGACGCCACCATGGAGTTGAACGCCTGGGAAAATTTCCCCAGAAAATCCACTTGTTGACTTAAATCACCATTGGCCACCTGAATGGTTTGCCACGTCAAATGGAGGAGAACGGATCGGAACTGTTTAAACGGCGATACAAGAAAATTCTGCGGCGGTGGTTCAACATCGAGCCTGCCGTCGGATAGAGAGGTGAGGAACTCCCCTGCTTGAGCGAACTTTGCAATCAAGGAAGCCGCAGTGGCGCACAGTTCCTGAATTTCCTGCGGATCGGAAGGATCAGGTTCAGGAAGAGCACGGGGAAGTCCTCCCTGGAGAACGGCCCTTAGGGCACGTGTGATACTCCGTATCCTTGCAAGCTGCTCTTTATCCACAATCCCTATGCCTGTTTCATGGGTTTTACGGCGAACCGACAAATTCTTTCACCGGAAGCCCAGCAATCCACTTCCTTCACATCGAAGGTTATACCGGAATAGGTGTTCAATATTCCCGCAATGAAGCCCTCATCATAGTCGCACACCGTTTCGTCGCACATGGGAAGCCCCGAACAATCCAAATCTTCAGCGACGGTGAGGCTGAATTCCATCTTTTCCGTGTCGGCCTTTTCTATACGCAAGATACCTATTTTGAGTGTTTTCAGCTTCTCTTGCAGGTCCGCAATGAATTCGTTGAACCCCAAACTGGTGTCAAGCACGTTTTTGCAAAACTCCGACCCTGCTAACGTGCCGGCTTGCACGATGATCTCATTTGCGGTTTTCACGTCATAGCGTGTAGCCAGGACATCTCGCAAGGTGTACTGCATAAGCCGGTAAACGGCCACTGGAGTCATTGATCCGAGATTTGGTCTGCCCTCGTCTATATCTCCCAGATCTTCCCATTTGAATCCCTGGTGATTGCGTTCTTCTTTAAACATAGCACCTCCATGAAGTGACAAAACGGCTGCCTTTACCGGACGGAGAGGCTTCTCAAGCGCACTGAACCATTACGGAGACGCAGCATCCATGAAACAATACACGAAATGTCTTGCAACGTAGGTTTTAATTTAGCGTACAAAGAATATTTCGTAGTTGAAGTTGAGTAACGTATGCCCCAGAGAATACATGCGAAGGTCCTGCGGGTCAAGCGTACGGCGCATTATCGTGCCCTGCCCGCCTGCCGGGTCGCAAAGCCGAAGCCCCTCCTTTCAGTTTGGAACGACGCCCACGTTCCAGAAGCTTCCTCCCAATAGACTTCTTTAATTGTGAACCGGCATGTCACCGTCAGCCGTCACGACTGGTTCATCTTGCGTATACGCACGTCTATGCTGGGCATTTTCGTCTTGAGTTTGTCGAGTTCTTTAACGAAAGACTCTCCCGTGTGATACGGATACAAAATCTTGGGGTTAAGCGACTGCGCCGCATCCACCACCATTTCCGGGGTCATGGTGTAAGGCAAGTTCATGGGCAAGAATGCGATATCTATGTCATGAAGTTTCTTCGTCTCCGGGATGTTTTCCGTATCGCCGCCCACATACACTCGCTTGTCGCCGAAGGTAATCACATAGCCGTTGCCGTTTCCTTTGGGATGGAACGGCTCACCGGGGTTGCGCATGTGAACGATGTTGTAGGCGGGCACGGCTTCTATCTTGAGGCCCTTTTCCGTAAGCGTGTCGCCGTTTCGCATGATGGTCCCGAGGTCTTTACCGGCTTTTTCCCTCGCCTTTTCCGTGAGGATCACCTTTGTTTCGTGCGTGGTGAGTTTATGAATCGCGTCCGTATCCAGGTGATCCTGGTGTTCATGGGTAATGAGGATGAGATCCGCTTTGGGTAGCTTTGCGTAATCGTAATATTTTCCCCAGGGGTCCACATAAATGTTCTTTCCGTCGAAGGTAAAAGAGAGACTACCGTGGCCCAGAAAGTGGATCTTGAGATCTCCTTGGGACGTAGTGATTGTGTCGGTTTCCAGGGAATTCTCAGCGCCGACCGCCGGTACGGTCAGAAGCAGAATGGCCGCCAACAGGAGTACTAGCCGCATTTGAACACCTCCCAGTTGCTGTTCCGTACGTTCAAGCAAGTAAATCAGGGAAGCGAGGGTTTGTAAAGGAGCTATGACAATCCACGAAAGCAGGAGCGCTTCACGAGAGCTGGGTTGAACAGGCTCTTGGAGAGCGTTCGGGGAAAAGCCTTCTTGTACAAGGTTCTCCCCGATATTTGCTCTTTAACGGTGAACGCCGTTACATTTTCGGCCTGGGGAGTAATCCGGACATTTCCGCTATTTCCCCGACCTTTTCTTCCCATTCAATGGCCATGATGTGGACGCCTGCGACGCCTTCCATCTCTTTGAGCTGCTGAATGGTTTCAACGGCGATCTTGATGCCTTCGTCGGCTTGTTTTTCTTTGGGGGTGTCTTTCATGCGCTGGATAAGCTCTTCCGGGACATCCATTCCAGGCACGAATTTCGCCATATACTTCGCCATACCAAGGCTCTTGAAGGGAGTAACGCCGCCGAGGATATAGACCTTTTCGTGCAAGCCTCTTTCCACAACCCCTTTCATCCATTCCCCGAACTTCTTCATGTTGAAGATGCACTGGGTTTGGATGAATTCCACTCCTGCGGTGACTTTCTTGGCAAGGCGGGGCACTCTGATTTCGAAGGGGTCGGCGAAGGGGTTTTCCGCGGCGCCGATGAAGAACTTGGGCGCGCCGTGGATCTCTTCGCCGTTAATGAACTTACCCTCATCCCGCATGGTGCGCACGGTCTTGATAAGCTGAATGGAATCCAGATCATAGACGTTCTTTGATTCAGGATGATTGCCGAATTTCTGGTGGTCGCCCGAGAGACACAGCAGGTTCTTCAGGCCGAGCGCCGCCCCGCCGAGGATGTCGCTCTGGATGGCGATGCGGTTACGATCGCGGCAAACCATCTGCATCACGGGCTCGAGGCCTTCGTTCATCATGATGACGGAAGCCCCGATCGAAGACATTCTCACCACGGAGGTCTGATTATCGGTGATGTTGAAGGCGTCGGCTTTATCCTTGAGAAGAGCGCATTTCTTCTTCACTACGTCCGCGTCCGCGCCCTTGGGGGGACCACACTCACCGGTGACCGCAAAGTGTCCGCCCTTCAATACCTTTTCGAGATTGCTGTCGGTTTTCAGTTCGGCGCTCATCTTTGAAAGTCCTCCCGTGTCATTGTGCGCGGACCACCGTCTCGGTTCGTTCTCCAGTCATTGATGTCCATGTTCATTTCATAACGATCCATGAGGTTCAATGCTTTCAGTCTGTCGATGATGAGCTGCCATGCGCAATCCACATCGGGGCTGATCTCGCATTTTCCTTGCGTTGATCCGCCGCAAGGACCATTGAGGAGGCTCTTCGAGCAGCGAGCTATGGGGCAGATACCCGCCGTATAATAGAGCTTGCATTCGCCGCATGTTTGGCAGCGTTCCACATACTGGCCTTCTTTCTTGGAACCGCCTACGAACGTGGTGTTCAACGCCGGATAGGCCAAGGTTTTGGGGTAGCGTTCCGCCAAATACTGAACGCCTACGCCGCAGGCCATGGACAAAACCGCGTCCACATCGTCGACCTGGTTTTGTATTTGGTCCACATATTCCGGATCGCATTGCCGTTCTACGGTTTTTTCGATTATCTCGATGGGATCGCCTTTGGCGTCCCTTGCCATACGGATTTGGCTGGAGAGCACACGAACCTCATCTTGGCCGCCGGTGAGGCAAACGGTGACACATCCGCCGCATCCGAGGACCATGATCTTCTTGTGTCCTTCCAACATGTTCATGACTTCATCAAAGGGTTTTCTCTCGCCTATAACCATTGGTACGCCTCCAGAGCTGGATGGAAAACTTGTATCGACTAAGGCCTATCAGGGATCGAACCGGTTCACACGGGGCCGAAGGCGTAACCGTCGCATGGCCGGGGCGCTCAGGGGAGCGGGGCCTGCGATCGGGTGGAGACTCCGGCCAATGAACTAGGCCGCTTTATCTTTGCCGGATTTTGCTTTCTTATTCAGAGGGCTGGGTCCGAGCTGCCGAATACGTTCGGTGAACTCATTAGCCACTTCGGCGAATCTCTGCCCCATAGCCGCACTCATGTTGTACATTTCAAGCCGTTCGGGTTCGAGTCCCGCCTCTTGAATGAGTTTCTTCGTATAGTTGACTCGAGGCTTTGCCACGAGATTTCCCTGAATGAAATGGCAATCTCCCTCTAAACACCCGGCTACGTAGACACCGTCCGCGCCTTTTTCGAAGGCCCTAAGGAGAAACATGGGAGTAATTTTACCGGTGCACGGCAAGCGGATGATTCGAATATTGGTGGGATACTCAAGTCTCATGCTGCCGGCCAGATCCGCAGCGCCGTAAGCGCAGTAGTGACAGCAAAAGGCGACGATTGTGGGCTCGAAATCTGCCATTAGTGAGTCTCCTGATCTGATTTTCATATCTGGAAATTGGATGGGTGGACCTTGAATCTAAACGAACACCCGCGAAAATGCAAGCTATTGAAAAGGCGCTGAAACAAGAATAGAGACATTTCGGCCTTTAAGCCGGCCCGTCCTGCCTTCGTTTACTGGGCACGCGGCGGGCAGTGATCGTTACAAGCGCTCTGCGACCGGGTAGTCATACGAGCAGACGGGCATGGTCCCGTGCTGAGGAGTAGTTGCAAGATCCGGGAGGGACCGCGCCCCTGCCGGTCCCCATACGCGATCTCATAAAAGGAAACTACGCTCACTCTTCTATAGTCCGTAAACTCCGGCCCGACGCCGCATTACCAGGTTACGAAGAGAAAGAGTTTCTCTCGCATTCGTGAGATCACCATCATTATGGTAATCGTTGCGTCGGCAGGGACGTCGGACGCCCACCCGACTCGAAGGTTCTCCCCGTCATATCTTCGTTGCTCCAAAATGGCGCCCGAAGTGCGCTACATCGCTTCCCACTTTTCTTCGAGGGCGTTCGGCGCCATCAGCTTACGAATGGCCTCGAGGTCTTCCAGCTTCTTGAAATCACGGGCCTGTGGGCCGCCCAAGAAGTTCTCGGCGAACAGGGGACGCTTCTTCATGAGGCCCTGCACGAGACCGGCAAGGGGGTATCCAAGATCCTCCACGCCGCCGGGATAGTTTCGCATGACCTTCTGCGTGTCTTTCCTGAGATCCATGATCAGGCTGAACCCGCGTCTGAAGAGCATTTCCACGTGGTTGGCGCGCAACAAGCCTATGGCGCATTCCGTATCGTCTCCGCACAGGTCTTCCAGGGCAAGATTGATGTAGGCGCTTACCTTGGCAAGGCTCTCTCGGAGCGCTCCGGGGACGCCGGGATCCTTAGCGTCGGCCACCATAACCTTATTGGCCAGGTGAGCCAATTCGACGGACAGCTTGTCCCTCTCGTCGGGTGAGGTCATTTGGTGCAAACTCCGGCAAAACAACAGGTTGGATTCGATCACCTTCAGGGGATACCCTATGTATCCACCAGGATCGATTGCCTCGACCGAAGGATGCGACTCGTAAAGGGGTTCCGCCAGACGATTCCGCTGAATACAGTTGTAAATTTCCAGGGCCTCGTCGAACTCCGGGAAACCCTTCTCTGATAAGCGTGCTTGTCGCCATTTGTGCGCTGTTTCCTGGATCTCAAGCATGATGCCCTTGGATAATTCCTGCATGAGCGAGAAATAGTATTCCGTGTTCCAGTTAAAGGCCGTTTCCAAGACCCGGCGCACTGCGTCTTCCGCCGACGGATCACGGAAATGAACGTAAAAGGTGTCGTCCAAGGTAAAGGACGGGAGCGTATCCAGCTCCTCTAGGAGGTCTATATCGGTATCGCGGACGATTACCTTCATGAAGGTGTTCAATGTGGTGACCAGACTTTCCGGATCCGAAACTTGTAGGTATTGCAGAATTT